>JAKAIP010000124.1 GCA_021825025.1 bacterium | reverse complement strand
AGAGTTCCGCTGTTTCTCCTGGAGCGCCATTAGTACTTTCCGTCGGTGTTCGGTTCACTGAAGATTTAAATACTTTATTCCCTGCCCCTCCCCGCCCTCCTTTAAGGATAAGAAGCTGCTGCCCTTCCTCGAGAAGTTCGAACCGTTCGCCGGTTTCTTTGTTGTGCACAATGCTCCCAATCGGCACATCGATAACGAGATCCTTGCCTCGAGCACCGTCCCGACCTCGATTTTCTCCTGCCTTACCATCTCCGGCAATGAACCGCTTGTTTCCTCGGTAGCGTGCGAGCAGACCGATATCGTGTACACCGCGTACGTATATGTCTCCACCATCTCCTCCGTTGCCGCCTGCAGGACCGGAAAATTCCTTTCCTTTCAGATGAAGCCATCTCACTACACCGTCTCCGCCTTTTCCAGCAGCTGCGTATACGGTTATTTCATCAATAAATGCCATTGGTTATAGAAACAGGTGTGTGCACCAACTGACCAGCGTCAGCAGGAGAGATCCTTCAAGTGCCGGGAGAAATCCAGCAATGGTGAATCCAGGAATAATGGTGAGCAGCCAGAAGAGCAGTGCATTGAGCAGAAATACGGAAAGGCCGAGCGTAAGAATAGTGATCGGAAGCGTGAGCAGCAATAGGATCGGACGCACTATCAACGTGAGTATGCCCCACACCACCGCCACCAAAAGTGCAATGGAAAAGCTCGTTATTGCAATGCCAGGAACGATATAGGCAATTCCCATAAGCGCGAGTGCGGTGATCAGAATGCGCAGTATTGGTTTAAGTAGCATATATATAGTGTAGAAGAGAGGTATCTGAGACGCAATTATCTGTAGAGCGGCAAATGACTCAAAAACATTACTGCTTTTGTGCCATCAAACGCTGATGTTCTTCCGTGTTTTGTAATCCGCACTGTTTCCATTTTTTCCCGGAACCGCATGGGCAGGGATCATTTCGATTGATCGATGTAGATACTGGGGTTGGTGTTGCTGTTTGCGTAGTAGAAATAGCGTCTTTGGTAAGCGAGCGGAGTATTTCAAACACCTGACTCTGGAACGCCAGTTCCATATCCTTAAAGAGACGTGTCCCTTCCCGGCGATATTCCGTAAGCGGATCCCGTTGTCCGTATGCACGCAACGATACGCTGCCACGCAGGTATTCCATGGATTCCAGATGCTCCACCCACAACAGATCGAGGGTTTGCAGCACAATGCCTCGTGCGATAGAAAGAAATGCATCTTTTCCCATTACTGCTTCTTTGTCTCTGACAATCTGAAGCGCTTCTTCGTTCTGTCCTGCTAGTGCAGCGAGCACCTCAGCAACTTCCTCGGCAGAACCGAGCAGTACTTTGCGCCGACGCTCATAAATGGCACGGCGCTGCCGATCAAGAATATTATCAAACTCAAGCACCTGCTTTCGCGCATCGAAATTGAATCCTTCTATTTTCGCCTGCGCACTCTCGAGAGCTCTGCTCACCATCCGGTTCTCTATCGGCTCATCTTCCGGTATGCCGAAGCGGCCCATAAGCCCTTTTATGGCATCTGATGCGAAGACACGCATCAGACTGTCTTCAAGAGATACGTAAAACTGTGTTACTCCGGGATCTCCTTGGCGTCCTGCACGGCCGCGCAGCTGATTATCAATGCGCCGTGCTTCGTGCCGCTCAGTACCCAGCACGCACAAACCGCCGAGCGCTTTCACCGCTTCATATGCTTCAGGAGTTGCAAGCGCGCCGCCCAGTTTGATATCGACACCTCTGCCTGCCATGTTGGTTGCAACCGTCACTCGTCCGCGCTCTCCGGCGGAGGCGACAATCTCTCCTTCCCGTTCGTGATTTTTTGCATTGAGTATTTCATGGGGCACCCCTTCCCGCTTGAGATATCCTGATAGCAATTCATTCTTCTCTATGGAGATCGTTCCTACCAATACCGGCTGTCCGGTTTTATGCAGTTCTTTCACGCGACGCGCCAATGCAGAAAACTTTCCTTCTTCTGTTTGGAAGATAAGATCGGTTTCATCTTTGCGGATCACTGACTTGTTCGTCGGAATTTCCACCACATCCAGTTTGTATACCGTGTAGAACTCTTCCGCGGAAGTTTTTGCCGTACCGGTCATGCCAGCCAGTTTTTCGTACAGACGAAAATAGTTCTGGTAGGTGATGCTCGCGAACGTGCGGCTTTCCTGTTGCAGCGGCACATTCTCTTTTGCTTCGATAGCCTGATGCAATCCTTCGCTCCAGCGGCGTCCGGGCTGCAGCCGTCCCGTGAATTCATCTACGATGACGATTGTCCCATCGCGCACGACGTATTCCTTATCTCGCCGGAACAACGCTTTTGCACGCACGGCAGTCTCCAGATGATGCACATATTTGATGCCTTTTTCGGTATAGATATTGTCTATCTTGAGCATGTTTTCTGCCTGTTCGATACCTCGATCTGTAAGTTGGATCGCCTTATGCTTCTCATCCACCGTGTAGTCCTCCCCTTCCTGGAGCTGGCGGGCGATTGATGCAAACGTTTTATACAGCTCTTCGGATTGTGCGGTAGGTGCAGAAATGATGAGCGGGGTGCGTGCTTCATCGATCAGTATAGAATCGATTTCATCGACCACCGCAAAAGCGTGGCCACGCTGGCGCAGTTCAGCCGGATTGTAGGTGATGTTGTCGCGTAAGTAATCGAAACCGAATTCTGAGTTTGTGCCATACGTGATATCTGCTTCATATGCTTCACGACGCGAACAAGGACGCAAGAATTCATGGAACACACGGAATGATCCTTCTGCGTCTCGCTTCGCATCATCTCCCGTGTGCGATGCATCATAGAGATATGATGCATCTGCATTGATGATGCCGACGTGCATACCGAGCGCTGCATACACTTGCCCCATCCACACGCCGTCGCGGCGGGCAAGATAATCGTTCACCGTGACTACGTGCACGCCACTGCCGGTGAGTGCGTTAAGATACACCGGAAGCGTTGCAACAAGTGTCTTTCCTTCTCCCGTTTTCATTTCCGCGATGCCGCGGGCATTAAGCACAAGTCCGCCGACAAGCTGTACATCAAATGGGCGCAGCCGTACGGTGCGTCGTGCTGATTCGCGCACGACCGCAAATGCTTCTGGCAACAGTTGTTCTAGTGTTTCTCCGTTTCCTAAACGGTCCCGGAATTCCTTTGTTTTTGCTTGCAATGCCTCATCAGAAAGCGCTTGTATTGCCGGTTCCAGCCCATTAATACGGGCTACGGTAGCGTCATAGGTATGGGCAGCGCCCTTCTCCCCAAAGAGCCTTGACAGTGAAAACATGGGACCATACTAACACAAACACATAAGAAAAACCGCTGAAATGAATCAGCGGTTTTTCTATCGAGAGGATCACGCGCAACGATGCGCGGAAGCACTTTAGCGGCGCTTCTTCTTTGCTGCTTTCTTTTTCTTTGCTGCCATAATAGTTGCGATTAATCGCTAGTTGGCTGCGCATCGTTCGACCGTGTGCATTGCTGTTATCAATATATGCAATACACGCATCTCGATGCTCTACCTATCAGTATTGATGAATATCACTACATATACAATGAAAAAAATTTTTTATCTGTGGATATCTATATGATGCGCACTTCAGGTGTAAGTGAAAGATGTAAGTGCGATTGTGCTTGCATCGCAATATGTTTTTGCAATGCGCATACATCATCTGCAGTCGCCGTGTGATCAGTAACCACTACTAATGGTTGGTTCTCATAAAAGC
>JAKAIP010000123.1 GCA_021825025.1 bacterium | reverse complement strand
AGCGACGTCTTCATCACCGGGCAAACGCGTAAGCTCGCCGAACAGCTCTACCGCCGACTACGGAAACGTGGATTCTTTGCGATGGCCACCAAGATGAAAACACCAACGTTCAGCCTCAAAGGTGGCTATGTCGGTAAGCCCATCAAAGGCTATCATCGCGACATCTGCGTCATCGACTTCGCATCCATGTACCCAAGTATGCAGATGATGTACAATATTTGTCCAAGCGCGTTCGTCCCGAATCTGCGCGGCCTGTCCGACGCCGACAAAGCCAACTTCCTCGAGGTCAAGATGACAAAACAAGTCGGCCTCATCAGCATGCCAGCGGAATACCAGGTTCCACCTAACTTCGATATCCAGCGATTCACGTTTGGCCGCTTCCGAGATGACGAACGCACGATGTTCGCCAGACTGGGCATCGACGAAGACACCATGAAAACGAATCCATCCAAAGCGTACGACAGAACATACATCGAGGAGATCATGGCCGACGAAGGCTATCGCCCAGAATACCACGAAGCATTCGTCAATGAGATCTGCGATACATACAATTTGCCCTCCATCTACGCTGGACGCGAAGAGCAGCTCATTGTGTACCTCAACCAATCGCGTGAGGGCATCATGACCGAAAACCTTCGCGATCTCAAAGAGACCAGATCAGCACTCAAGAAGGCCATCAAGACGGCGCCGAACAAGACAATCAAGGACATCTACGACAAACGCCAGAACGCCATCAAGGTGCTCATGAATTCTTTCTACGGCATCTGCGGCACACAAGAGGGTGATTACGGCTTCATGGAGGGTTCTGCGGCGATCACATACTTTGGCCGCACCAGTATTCAAGCGGTCAACGCATACTTGGAGACGAAGGGCGCGGAAATTGTTTACGGCGATACGGACAGCTCGTTTTTCAAGATGCGGACTGAGTTTCCATTGACGCCTGAGGGACGGCGGCAACTGATCGAGATCACCGACGCCCTCGTCGACGACATCAACAAAGGCCTACTACGAAGTCCGCTTTACCCAGGCTGCGAGAAAGCCATCGGCCTCACCAGCGGTCGCTTCCCGGTTAGCATGGAGCTTGAAAAGATCATGGATGCCTTATTGATCGAGAAGAAGAAATACGTCGGCCAGATCACGATCGCCGACAGCAAGCTCCTACCGACACCCAAGATGATCATCCGCGGCATCGCCCTTGCCCGCGGCGACACCCTACCCTTCACCAAGATAGCCTACAAAGCAATCATCAACATGCTCTTCCCAACGACACCCACCAACGACACCGTAGCCGAACGAAAGGCTGCCATCAAAGCATACATAAACGAACAACTGGCGAAACTGATGTCTGGCGACGTCGATCGCGATCTACTCACGATGACGAAGAAGCTCGGCCACGACTACTCATCCGCAACGGCACCAATGGCCATCTACGCTCGCTACCTGCAGGAACACGGCGAATACGCAGATCCCGGCACACGACTGGCATTCGTCGTCTCCAGCGGGAAAGGCAGCGTCGGCCAACGCTATCGTCCACCGACTACTAACGACGCCATCGACTACGGCTACTACGCGGACTTGGCGAGGACGCCGTTGGAGCAATTCGCGACTGCCATACAAGGCGGATAAGTACGTTTTCTTATCGACACGTCGGCAGAGACAAAAGCTAAAATGACCACAACATCATTAACGTTCAACATTGGGGCCATAGACCGGGCGCTAGACAGGATCACTTATGAGACGCTCAAATCTCAACAGGTATGCGCGATGATTGGTTTCGAGTCCTCGAAGTGCCGAGACCAGACGATCAATAGCCTCACCTTCGTACTCGCCGCCGGCGTACTGTCTTACACGATAATCAATCTTTTACGCATGAAGAAAGACCAATCAAAGTAGACATCGCACCGATGTATAGCATATACACGGACGCAAGAGCAATTCGTGAACGCTATATGGCTAAAATGTCAAAACCGCAAACTTACCAAGAGCTTTATGACAGGGCGATGGCTGAAGGGAAATATGCCGATGCTGCTTCTATCAAGAGCAGAATGGAGGAGACCGACGTAGGCTGGAGTCCTCTTCGAAGCCTGACGAACGCCAATTTCGTCGAACTCTCCGGTCTCATCTATTCGTGCGCATGGGGATACACCAAGCTCAGACATGAATTCGCCCCTTACGATGGGTCTCAATTTAGATGGAGAAAGCATCTCTTCTTCCTCAACGAGAAAGCTCCCATAGCCATGAAAGGAGTAGGCGCTTATACCGCTTTCTGCCTCATCCTGAAAGGCGTCTCCAACAGAAAGAGCTAACCTTCGCGCTGACGTACAATTACCTGCTCCCAGGAGCAATCGAGCTCGGCCCGAAGGGCTGAGCGTACTTGCGACCCCGGGCGATATGCGCAAGCATGTCCGTCGCGGGCCCCGTACTAACGGCGTATTAAGATGCCACACAACCGATTTTCCGTGATCTTCGTATAAATTATACAGCGTATGTTGGCGGGGAAAATGTCCATTATCACGGACGCTGAGAACTTTACGATCAGTATTAAGAACGCGGCTGACAGAATCGTCAAGACACTCAGCAGCGACCTCGATAGCGCAGTATCGACCTTCGCTAGCCAACTAACCGACAAGTTGGAAACGCAATACCAGAACGTCAAGACCGACCTCGCCGACGTCGAAGGCACCATCAACAACGACATAGCCAACTTCACAACAACCGTCGACGGCCTCAAGAACCAAGCCGAAGCAGCCGTTGTCGCCGCCTTCGCGGACGCCTCCAGTAAGGTCAGCAAACTCAACACCAGCATCCAAACAGTCGTCAACCAAGGTCTCGCCAGCGTCGGCACCGCCAGCACCTACCTACGCAGCACCATGCGCAACGACCTCGAAGGCGCAATCGCAGACGCACAGAAATCCTTCGACAAGATCGAAAGCGACTTCAAGACCGCCATCGCTGGCCACGCCAACGATCTTCTTGCGTCAGTGCAGACCAGTGCAACCGCCTTCGTCAGCGGCGCGCAATCCGATCTCGCCTCTGTGCAGGCCAAAGGAGCCTCTTTTGTCAGCGATTTGGCATCCACTGTGAGCTCGGTCAAGGCTGACTTGGAGACCGCCAAGACCACATTGAAGAGCGATCTCGACGACATCATCTCCTTCGCTAAGAACGAAGTCGTCAAGATCGAAAGCCGCCTTTCCGCTGGCTCATCCACTGTCAACGACATCGGCACACGCGTCGGCGTCATCGCACTAGCCCTCGGCGCCGGTTTCTTCTTTTTCCAATTCATCCGCCACCACATGGAACTCGAACACAAACAAGCACTCGCGGCCATCGAGGGAGCCCAACAAGGACAGCAATCCAGCATGCCGCAAAGTCAGCAATCCGGTATGCCGCAAAGTCAACCAAGGCAACAGTAAGGTCAACGACAGCAACCCGAAGGGCCGCACTCGAACGCGACAAATCACGCCCGCATATCGCACGCAAGTAGTGGATCAAACGTCACGACAACTACGCACAGGCAATAGCAACCAGTGTGCGCCACGACGGATGCGAGCCATCTCAGCAGGTTCGCGCGGGCATACGCAGCACCAATGATGAAAAATGCTTTCCGAAGATAAACCGAAGGAGACCAACTGGGTTATGTGGGTCATCATTGCTGTCGTGATCATCGTCATTATCGCGCTCATTGGCTGGTGGCTCTACGACAACGACAGCTCCAGCTCGGATACAAGCTCCGACGCAGGCCCCGCACTAACGACTGCCAACGTAAAAGCTGCTGCGAAGACCGCCACGAGGC
>JAKAIP010000122.1 GCA_021825025.1 bacterium | reverse complement strand
ATATGTCGCGAGTAAGCGATTCTCATCAACCAGTGGCACCATGTCAGCAATGGTCGCGAGACCGACCATATCAAGGAGCCACTTCTCCCATCCGACAGGAATTTTTTCACGGAGAGCGGGAGCGACGGCGAGTGTTGCACAAACGAGTTTCCAAGCGACACCCGAACCACAGAGTCCGTGAAAAGGATACGTCTCGTCGGCACGTGCATTTGGATTGATGATCGCATATGCGTCGGGGAGTTGTGCGCCGGGAAGGTGGTGGTCGGAAATGACTACGTCCATGCCGAGTTCGTTTGCACGCGCGACAGGCTCCACGTCAGTGATACCTGAGTCGACCGTCACGATGAGCGTCACACCACTTTTGGTGAGCTTTTCGATCCCGAGACAATTCATACCGTACCCTTCTTCGTGTCGATGCGGAATATAATTTTCAAAATCGGCACCGGCTTTCTGTAAGAAGTCGTGCAACAGGACCCCTCCAGGAATACCATCGCAGTCGTAGTCGCTCCACACGGCAATTTTTTCTTTGTTCGCTATTGCCTCGGCGAGGCGCCGTGCCGCTTTCTCCATATCAACCATACGAAGCGGATCGTACAGATGCAGGTCATAGGACGGGTTCAAAAATTTCTGAGCATCCTCGTGGGTCGTGATACCACGACGGACAAGCAGGGACGCTACGAGGTCATCGTACTCTGCGAGTGCCGAGCGGAGCGCCGTGTCGAGTGGATCGTGGAGGGAGAACATGTAGAGGACATTGTATACTTGCTCCATGGAAGACACCATTTTTATGAAAATTATTAGGAAGGAAGTACCCGCACATATCGTCTACGAAGATGAGGAGACGCTTGCCTTCCTCGATGTAAAACCAAGTGCGCCCGGACATACGCTCGTGATACCGAAAAAATTTGCGACGAATATTTTCGATGTTGACGAAGCGACCCTTAGTGCGGTTATGCGGACGGTGCGAAAAATTGCTCCAGCAGTACGAGATGCTGTGGGAGCGCACGGCGTGCACATCAATTCAAATCATGGGGCGGCTGCCGGACAGATAGTGTTCCACCTCCACTTTCACATCATTCCGCGACAGAAGCGAAGTGACTTTTCGTTTAGCTGGCCGAAGAAAAAAGTAGCTCGGTCTACGTTCGAAACAACAGCGGAGAAAATTCGTCAGGCGATTGGGTGAGCGTCGAGAGCTTCAATACCGGGGAGGGTGCCTTTCGCAAGAAAGTCGAGCATTGCCCCGCCGCCGGTGGAGACAAAAGAAAATTTAGAAAGAAGACCGAGCGTTTCGATTGAGGCGACAGTGTCACCGCCACCAACAACAGAGTGCGCTGCCGAGCGTGCGGTTGCAGCAGCAAAAGCATCCGTGGCACCAACGAACCCGCTCTCGTATTTCCCAAGCGGCCCATTCCAGAGAATAGATTTTGCTTGTGCTGCAAGAGACGCAAGCAGGGCGTCGGTGCCGGGACCTTGATCGCGAATAGATTCGTCAGGGTGAATAGCATCAACACTCGCAACACGTGCACTCGTCTGTTCGTTGGGCGTCCCAACGACGTCCCCGGGAACAACCAGCGCATCAATAGGAAGTGCCAATTGAGGATTCCCAAGAAGGCGTTGTATCGAATCGGTGTCTTGGTCTGAGACAAGCGACTTCCCTACCTGATGACCAGCTGCCTTCAGAAAATCATTCGCAAGCGCGCCACCCACAAAGACATGGTCGTATGTTTTTAACAGTGTCGTGAGAACCGCTTCTTTGGTACTAAATTTCGCACCGCCGATGACCGCGAGCGACGGACTCTCCGGACGAAGAGCTTTCTGCAGTTCCCGTACCTCCTCTTCAACAAGCAGGCCCGCATACGAGGGAAGAAATTTTGGAATACCCACAATGGAGGCGTGTCGTCGGTGACAAGTATCAAAAGAATCTTCAACAAAGACGTCTCCGAGCGCGGCAAGTTCGCGAGCAAAAGTCTCATCGTTCAACTGTTCTCGCGTATCACGCCGAAGATTTTCAAGTACTAAAATATGTCCGGGAAGGAGTGAGCGAACTGCCTCGCGAGCACGCGGGCCGATTGTTTCAGGGAAAAAAGAAACACGAGGAATGAGTTTTTTGAGTGCCTCGTAGACGGGGGCGAGCGTTTCCGTTCCTTCCTCGCCGATATGGCTCAAGAGTACGACGCGCGCACCGCGCTCAGAGAGATATTGAATAGTTGGAATTGCACGACGCAGGCGATAGTCATTTACGACCCTCCCCTGCTCAAGGGGTACATTCATCGCAACGCGGACGAGTATCGGAATATTTTCGAACTGCGGAATATCGCGAATGGTTCGCATACTAGGAAAGTTGCTGCACCAGTGCAGTGAAGGTAGCTGCGTCAACTGATGCATGCCCAATCAGTACGCCATTGATACCGGAGTGTGCCGCAAGGGCGCGGATGTTATCTGGCTCTACGGAGCCACCGTAGAGTACCGCAGCGTGCATGGCGTTTTTCCCAGGAAGAAGTTCAGCGAGAATTTTGCGGATATAGAGCACCATCTCAGCGAGGTCGTTTGGAGTGATGGCATGTTCAGCGGTCTTCCCTATCGCCCAGAGTGGCTCATACGCGATGATGATACGCAGGCGCTCTTTTGCGGTGAGTGCGGCAAATGCCGTTGTTATCTCTTCGCGTATAAATGCGAGGTAACGTCCCTCGCGATCACGTTCGTGTTCCCCGACACAGAGAATGGGTGTCAGGTTATGTGCGAGTGAGCGGGTAATCTTCAGTGCGACAGTGTCATTGGTATCTCCTGCTGCACGCCGCTCAGAGTGGCCAACGATTGTATAGGTCGCACCGCTTGCCGCGTACATCGCGGCCGTGGCTTCTCCGGTTGCCGCGCCGCCGGTGCTCGCCGAGATGTCTTGTGCTGCAAACGCGACGTTTGAGATATTTCCCGCGGCAAGCTTCCCAAGAAAAGGGGCTGGCGGTGCAACGATAAGCGTCCCTGTACGAGAGCGAGCAAGTTTCTTGCTCGTGGCAACAAGTTTTTTGGCTTTTTCAAAATCCTCAACGTAGGCTTTCCAGTTTGCGATGATAAACATATAGGAAGAGTATAGCAGCCTGTGTGGCCCCGCGAACAGGAGAAACTACTGTTTCTGCAGCCAGTCGATAAATTGCCACTGAGTCGACGTGGTTGGCGTGAAAGGCGGCGGATTCGTTGAATTTTGTCGGTCAAATACGAAGTTCCATTTCGAATCAGGATACCCCGACCAGCTTCCCTGTCCGCCGTTACAAACGCCAATCCAATAATTATTTTGACGGAGTCTCGAGACAATCGTGCCGAGCATGGAGAGCGTGCCCCGGTACTGATACGCAGAGGTACTGCAGTCGTATAGATTTCGACCAAAAGCACCCGACTGCGCGACAAATATGCCATCGAGAGTAAGGTTTTGCGGCGTATTCGGGCCAATCAGGATGTTGCGGGAGGCAATAGCGGTGAGTCCGGCTGAGCCATCAAAAGCGGTGTACGTGAGGTTGTTCGGCAGAACGATATTTGGGTAGATACCCTGCGTCGTGACATTTGCAGCGATAAGGGTGACTTTGGATGAAACAGCACCTTCAATCCACGCATTATCCTCAACAAAAATGACCCCGCAATTTGCGGGAATGGGGTACGTCCCAAGAAGTGTCTCTGAGGTGATGAGCGAATAATCTCGCGCGGTCGAACTAAAGCCAGTTGAGCCATCAACGGGAAGAGACATAAGACTGGTATTGACGGCAGTTACTTTTTTAACGGTGACGGTGCCATCTCCGTTGAATAGGAGGTGGTAGCCAAGATAGGGTTTTT
>JAKAIP010000121.1 GCA_021825025.1 bacterium | reverse complement strand
TTTTAAAATATCAATTTCAGTTTAAATTTTGTGGAGAGGTGTCCGAGTGGCCGAAGGAGACCGCCTCGAAAGCGGTTAGCTGATTAATTTCGGCTCGTGGGTTCAAATCCCACCCTCTCCGCCAAACGTAGTATACTTCCCGTATGGAAGGTGCTCCTGGGCGTCCCAAAAAGATATCAGAACTTGCAGAAGAAATTGGCCACGAACTCGGGGGTGGAGTGCGTATGTCAGAGGCCGAAAAAATAGCGTATTTGAAGGAATATGGAGATTCACTCCGCATTAATACTGACTTCGTATCGGTAGATACCTACCGCACGCTCTTTGCAACTCTTGATCTCCATGGCAAGACGCTCATTAACGTGGGGGCCGGCTCTCCGATCGGGCGTGGCTATCCGCGGGTAAGCCCGGTGATGGAGGCACTCGATCAGAATAATGAGGAGGTCGTCTGTATCCCGATTGATTACGTACCTTCACGTACGAAGGGCTGGGATCTTCTTGATACGGAAGAGGTACATAGGAAAAGCGCGGTTACGCTCGAGCCGGTGACGGCAGACGCCACAGCGCTCCCGTTTCCGAGTGGTTCAATTGATGGGTATATTTCTACAAACCTCATTAACGAACCGCGCGCTGAAGGGTCGGAGGTTGCTTTCGTTAAAACGTTGTTCGCTGAGGCATACCGGGTACTTGCTCCTGGAGGTTTTCTCATTGTAAGTAGCTTCGGCTATTTCTGGTGGAAGACTGAAGATGGAACGATTCTCTATAACGATGCAATTGATGTGGAAGAGATAGTCACGGTTGAACAGGTTACCCAGTATCTTCGGGATGCCGGTTTTTCTTCTATCGAACCAATTCCTCTCAATGAGAAAGAAGTCGAGGCGGCAGTACAAGAGCGACGAGCCCGAAAACAGGGGGTGTATAGAGATGCTGGGGTAGTTGAAGCCTGCGCATTTTTCGTTAGAAAATGAGCTTTCTTTTGCATAGTATACTTATCTAGACAATGTCGGCAGCCTTCATTACTCAGATGATTCTCCAGTACCGCTACTGGATACTGATACCGCTATCCTTCATCGAGGGTCCGATCGTTGCTTTTGTTGCAGGAACGTTAGCATCCGCAGGGATTTTCAATATGTATTTTCTCGCAGGGCTCTTCTTCGTGCGCGACGTCGGACTTGATGGTGTCTATTATGCTATTGGGTACTTTGGCGGGCGTACGACCTTCTCTGAGCGTATGCTCACGAAGCTGGGGGTTACGGATGACCATCTTGGGAAAGTGCGCGAATTGTGGGCACGACGCCCGGGGACGACGATGCTTATTGGGAAGCTCTCGTACGGCATAGCATCGGCGTTTATTGTGGTTGCGGGGATGGTGAAGATGCCACTCCGAATATTTTTCACCTATGGCGCGCTCGTGGCTATTCTTGAGTACGGTTCACTCCTGTTTGTCGGGTATTTCTTCGGAGCATCGTTGGGCAGGAGTTTTGAACGAGCAATTGTGAATATACAGTACGTGATCGCTTTTTCAGCATTGGTTATCTCAGCCTACTATCTTTTGAGTTGGTATATGCGACGTTCTCTTTTGAAGGAGGATAAGCGTATTGAGGATATGCCGGTATGAAGAAAATAGTATTTGTGACAGATGCCTGGGCGCCACAGACCAACGGGGTCGTCCGCGTGCTCGAAGCCCTCATCCCGCTTCTTCGAGCGCGGGGGTATGAGAGTGTAGTGATTGAGCCAGGGCAGTTTACCACCGTTGCACTCCCATTCTACCCGGAGATACGTCTCGCGCTCTTTGCTCGTCGTCGGATTGCTCAAGTGCTTGAAGCGGCACAGCCTGATGCAGTGTGTATTGTGACCGAAGGAACGCTCGGCTGGGCGGCGCGTTCAGTGTGCCGTGCACGCTCGCTCCCATTTGTTACGTGGTACCACAGCCACTTCCAGCTCTATGTCGACGTACGACTCCATGGACTCCTCCGACCGGTGTTTGCGCTGATACGGCGATTCCACGCACCGGCTATCCGTACGATGGTCTCAACTGAAAGCCTGAAGAGAGAACTTGAGTCGGCAGGATTTCAAAATCTGGTACTGATGCCGCTTGGCGTCGATACGGACTTATTTACCAGGAATCCGACACCCTCTCTTGCGCCACTTCCAAAACCAGTATTCGCGTATTTCAGTCGTCTGGCCCCCGAAAAAAGCCCAGAAGAATTTATGCAGCTTTCGTTGCCCGGTACCAAACTGGTGATCGGCGACGGTCCTCTACGGAAGGAGCTTGAGAAAAAATATGGGAAAGAAAATATGTTTGTCGGGTATAAGCGAGGGAAGGAACTCGTCGAGTGGCTTTCGCTTGCCGACGTGTTTGTATTTCCGTCGCGCACCGAGACGTTTGGTCTTGTTGCACTTGAGGCACTCGCGTGCGGCATTCCTGTTGCGGCTCACGACGTGATGGGTCCGCGCGATATTATCGACAACGGTGTTGATGGTTTCCTGAGTGAAAATCTCGCTGAGGCGGCAGTCGCGTGCCTCACACTTTCGCCGGCTGCGTGTCGTGCGAAAGCCGAGCAGTATAGCTGGGAGCATTCTGCCGATACACTCATTCATAATCTCTTTCCGACGGAGGGATAGGGAATGGGCGTGCGGGTGAAACGACAGTATGCGGTAAGTGTGGTACGGTAGGCGCTGGCACAACTGTTCTTTGGAGGCTGGTATGAAGGCGAATACGTTGGTATGGGCGTGTACCTGGACAATCGTGGCGATACAGACATTCATTGCAGGTCTGCTCTACTTCACGTGGGTGCCAGAAATCTCACGGCTCTTGGTCATTTCTCTGTTTATCGCGAGCGCCGGGCTGGTTCGCTTGCCCTACGAAGGACCCAGGTCTCTTCTCAAGGAAAACTTCCTGCTCGTGTGCGCCATCTTCTTTTCGATTCTGGCGTCGTCGTGTCCGCTCCCTCGACTGCTCCCGCTTCTGCTTATGGCGATGTTGCTCATCGTGGCGGCTTCTCTTGAAGTCGTGGGCCACCTCGCAACCAACAACATGCCTCTTCGAGGACACCTTGCCGTGCTCGTCCTGCCGCAGGTCGTCATTGTCCTTATGGCGATCATCGCAATATGGTGAACGCTAGTATTTCACAACCCTCGTTTTCAAACGAGGGTTGCTGTTTTGTAACTTGGAGGAAGGACAATATCAGCGCACTATCTGCCACTCTTTATACGCAGCTTTATTGCGAAGCGTGACCGACACGCCATTTTTGATCCAGATGCCGTACGTACGGAGCCATCCGAGCTTGTGGGGACGTCGCAGTGAGTGGCGGACGCACAGTTTCCGATAGGATATGGTTCGACCGGTGGTAGCAAGCCTTCGAAATAGTTCGTTATCTTCTCCGGCTGCGAGCTGTTCTTCAAAACCACCAATCTCCCGAAACACATCAACGCGCACCATTTGGAATTCTCCTGAAGAGTTGCCGATGCGAAATACATTGTTTGAGACAATGTAGAAGTAATTCAGAGGGGCACTGAAAAAGGCATCTGCCAAAGATTTATTTTCTAGGTAGGGTTTGAGTGGGGCGGTTGCTGCAACCAGAGACTGTGAGGTTTCAAACGCACGCAGCATTTCTTCAAAGAATGACTGGGGAGATGGAATCAGGACATCGGCATCAATGAATACGAGATACGTGCCATTCGCGAGTGCTGCGCCGGCATTCTTCGCTTCGCCGAAGGTTTGGCGGCGAGGCTTGTCCCACACGACGATTTTGTCCGTATAGGTGCGGGCGATAGTGAGTGTTTCGTCGGTACTTCCACCATCGGTAATGATGATTTCGTGAGGGATAGAGAGTTCTTTGAAGTTCTGGAGCGTGCGTTCAATAAATGACCCTTCTTTAAAGGTTGGAA
>JAKAIP010000120.1 GCA_021825025.1 bacterium | reverse complement strand
CCTTCCGCGAGTTTCTGTTTAATATCTTTTGCGACAAACAGGCATTCATCCTGTGGCCGGTCACAGGCATACACCTCTACAGCCTCAGCGGCAGTACCGGCATGTTTTGATAAAAGCGCCTGATGTTTCCCCATTCCGGCAGGAGTGTAGGAGATAAGCGCATGTGCAGTATCCAGGATAGATTGTACAGAACGGTAATTTGCAGTGAGTGCAATGAGTATTGCGTCGGGAAACCGCTTTTTAAAGAACAAAAAATTATCTAATGATGCTCCTTGAAAACGAAAAATAGCTTGTTTTTCGTCCCCTACAACAAAAATATTAGGATGATCATGGAAACTGACCAGCAGGTCAAGTAATTGATTTTGACTTTCATTCACATCCTGATGTTCATCTGCAAGCACGTACTGTGCCTCCTCTTGCAATGTAAGAAGTAATTCAGGATCGTTTCGCAAGGCACGGATGACCTCCAGAAGCATATCCTCATAATCGTACACATGCTCTTTTGCCAATGCTGCTTCATATGCTCGATACAGAATGAGTAGTTCTTCATCACGATGCAGGCGCTTCTGTAACTGTACATACTTACCGCGCATGGATCCTTTATGAACTCCTTTTACGTGATACAGATCAGGGATGGCACGAAATGCTTCGAGACGCTGCTGTACGAGAGTAGCAAAATCATCAGGAGTGATATGCTCACGCTTGAGTTCAGAAATTTTCTGCGCAATAGCGGAAACATAAAAATAAGTGTTACCGAACGGTCGTAGTATGTTGAGCGCTGTTTTGTCCACCAACCGCTGCAATATGGCAATACGCTCCACACTGCTGAGAGATCGGCTGCCGACTATGCGTGGAAATGCATCAGGAAACCGTCGTATGACTTCATTGGCATAGCTATGGAACGTGTGTATTTGTACCCGGTATCCCGGCGTACCGACGATATCCACGAGCCGTCGGCGACACGTTGCTGCAGCGGATTCGGTAAACGTAAGTGCGAGTATAGCCTCTGGCGGCGTGTCAGTAAGTCGAAGAATATTGGCAATACGCAGCGTAAGAATCTGGGTTTTACCCGTACCCGGACCGGCGATGACCATCACCGGTCCTTCAATAGCATCGACTGCCCGCTTTTGTTGCGCATTGAGCTTCCTGTATAGGGTGTTGAAGGCTCCCTTTGCCATAGGGCCTTATTATATGACCTTGGAACGCTTTGAGCACTTAATAGCTTCTGAGGCGCTTAGCTTTCTCGTGCGTTCGGATACGTTCAAGTGATTTTGCTTCAATTTGCCGAATACGTTCCCGGGTAACGCCAAATTTTTTCCCTACTTCCTCAAGAGTATGGTAGACACCGTCTTCAAGTCCGTGCCGAAGCTTGAGAATTTCGCGTTCTTTTGGAGAAAGTTCGTCAAGAATTTCTCGCAACTGATCTGCGAGAATGCGATGTGCCACTTCCTGATCAGGAGAAAGCATGCGTTCATCTTTCACGAAATCGCCCAACACCGACTTCCCATCTCCGTCATCATCTCCTACCGGGCTTTCAAGAGAAATAGTATCCTGATCGATTTTTTCAATCTGGTAAATTTTATCTACATCTACACCCATTTCGAGTGCAATTTCTTCCGGCAACGGATCCCGGCCCAAATCTTGTGCAAGTCGCCTTGATACCTGCTTATACTTGGCAATGGTCTCCACCATATGGACCGGGATACGGATCGTACGGCTTTGATCGGCAAGCGCACGAGTGATTGCCTGGCGGATCCACCAGGTTGCATAGGTAGAAAACTTATATCCCTTGGTATAGTCGAATTTCTCCACTGCCTTATGCAGCCCGAGATTCCCTTCCTGAATAAGATCTAGCAGAGTGAGATCAGGACTTCGTCCCACATACTTCTTGGCTATAGAGACTACAAGACGCAGGTTGGCGCGCCAGAGCAGGTTTTTTGCTTCAGGATCACCTTCCACTATGCGTTTTGCTAGATCACGTTCCTCCTGACCTGAAAGCAGCGGGTACTTTCCTATTTCTCGAAGATAAATCTGAATAGAGTCATATTGCGAATCGGAGCGTCCATACCCTTTTTCAATCGGTTCCTCTTGCACTTCAAGCATACCTCCTCCTTCAAGTACATCGACATGCGCTGAAGCAAGACGCTCATATAATTCTTCAAGAAAGAAGACATCGGTTTCGATATTAGGAAAATTCTTGAGAATTTCATCATAGGTAACAAATCCTCGTTCTCGACCATGTGCAATCAGGTGTTCTGCCTTTCTATCCTGTTCTTCAAGTTTTTTATTTCCCTTAGGAGCAACCTTTGGCGCTGTTTTTGCCACTACCTTCTTTTTTTTGATTTCTTTTTTTGTTTTTGCGCGGCGTTTTGCAGCAGCACGTTTATAGGAAGCTGCTTTAGCGCGCGTAGGTGAACTGCGCTTCGCTGGTCGGGCTTTTGCCGCCTTTTTCACACTCTTTTTAGTTTTTGCCATTTTAGCCATTGTATCAAAAGTACTTATTTTCTCAATGTTTCCTGCCTATGCTTCAGCAAGGCAAGCTTCTGCAGAATATCGGAGGATGCTGTTGCATTTCCTTCCTCAGTGCGTAATTGCCGTTGTAGTACCTGGATTTCTTCTCCAATCATGCTTCGTTCAATCGACTGCAGGAGCGAGTGAACGGTATTCTCCGTATCTTCTCCTAACAATTCAAATGAGAAACGGAACTGTTCTGCATCAGCGCGGTACTGAGCTTCAAGTGCGGCTACCCGCTCGTTTCCAAGCAACTCTGCCAGTGCTTGCACCTGCGGCGAGGATGCAGCGTAGGAAAAAAGAATCATTGCTGCGTTTCGATCCAGTGCAGAGAGATCACCCTCTTCTGCAGTCGTATCTGTAGGAATACGCTCTACAGAATGAGAAACCGGTGAAGAGCGTATTTTTTCAACTTCCGCGCGCACCGCCTCTTCCGGCACTTCCAAACGATGTGCGATGAGTGCGATGAAATGCGCCTGTTCTATCTTGCTTGTAAGTACTGATACGAGTGGCAGTACGTGCACTTCAACCTGTTTTTTATACGTTCGTGCATCCTTGGCTTGGTGCTGCAAGATATTAAGAAAGAACTCTATGGCCGTTTTTGATTCGCGTATCGCTGTCTTGAGCAGCGTTTGATCTTCACGCGCAAGATCTGCCGGATCTTTTCCTTCAGAGAAATGCGGAATCTTGACATCAAAGCCGGCTTGCAGAGCCATGTATGCGCTTTTAAGTCCTGCACGGATTCCCGCCGCGTCTCCGTCCAACGCAAGCACCAAGCGCTTTGAGAAACGACCGAGCAGTTGTAAATGCTCGGGAGTGAGTGCTGTTCCAGAAAGTGCGACTGTGAACGATAACCCGGACTGATGGCACATAACAAGATCGAACTGACCTTCGACCAACAGTATGCAATCATGTTTCCGGATAGATTGCCTTGCCCGGTCGAGCCCATAGAGAATTCGAGATTTTTTGAAGATGGTTGTTTCCGGAGAATTGACATACTTCATCTGCACGTTCTTGGTGGCTGCGCTCAATACACGTCCGCCAAAAGCTACCACTTTTCCCGACAAGGTGTGTACAGGGAAAATGACACGCCCCCAGAAACGGTCGCGAAGTGAACCGTCGTCCTTTCTATAGCACAAGCCGGTTTTTACCAGAAACTCTTCTTGATAGCCTTTCTGTTTGGCTGTACGTGCCAGTGCATCGTGACTGTCTGTGCTGTATCCTAACTGGAACTTTTTGATAATGTCATCACGGAATCCTCGGCTGCGTAAGTAGGTCATACCGATACGCTGTCCGTCGATGTGATTATAAAGTATGTCTTGAAAATATTCGGATGCAAACTGATTGACTACAAACAAGCTTTCACGCAGACTATGTGCTTGTTT
>JAKAIP010000119.1 GCA_021825025.1 bacterium | reverse complement strand
TCCATAAGGACATGGGTACAGTATACTTCTGTCTATGGCATTTTCACTCCCAACCCCTCTATGGCTACTGGCACTTACTCCCTATCTTGCCGGATTTGCACTCCTCGCAGCGCTTATTGCACTCTTCTTTCTGATATCTCTCCATCAGCGCCTTTCGCGCCTCATGTTAGGAAAAACCGGATCTCTCGAAGAGAGCGTAGGTATGCTTTCCAACGATATTACTCACTTAAAAACCTTCCGCAGTGAGTTGGAGCGATATCTCAAACTGGTAGAAAAACGACTACAAGGAAGTATATCCGGCCTGGGCGTTATTCGCTTTAATCCGTTCTCTGGAGATGGCTCTGGTGGTAATCAAAGCTTTGCAGTCGCGTTTCTTGACGAAAAACATGACGGGGTGGTATTTTCAAGTCTTTACGCCCGTGATCGTATGGCGGTGTACGGAAAACCAGTCGCACACGGCAAATCCACGTTCGAACTCAGTAAAGAGGAACAGGAAGCGATAGAGAAAGCAAAAGGTGCTATTGCAGACCACACCGCAGATCGTTAACGAACATATATTATGGAACAGCAACCAACGACGCAGGAGCGTCCTCCCATTGTCGCTATTGTAGGACACATCGATCACGGAAAATCGACCTTGCTCGATTATATTCGCCGTACAAATGTGGTTGCTTCTGAAGTAGGAGGCATTACCCAACATCTCTCTGCATATGAAGCGGAACATCAAACGCCCCAAGGAATACGCCATATTACCTTTCTCGATACGCCCGGCCATGAAGCATTCCGTGCCATGCGATCCCGAGGACTGGAGGTGGCGGACGTGGCCGTGCTTGTCGTGTCCTCGGAAGAGGGAGTCAAACCGCAGACACTAGAGGCATTACAACTCATTACACAAGCACAGATTCCCTATATCGTCGCATTTACCAAGATAGACAAACCGGGTAGCGACTTGGAACGTGCAAAACTGTCACTGCTGGAACAGCAAGTATTTTTGGAAGGTATGGGAGGAGACGTACCGTATGTCGCCGTATCAGGAAAAACCGGAGCAGGTGTTCCAGAACTACTCGATCTCATTCTTTTGGCCGCTGAACTGGAAGGACTCGCTGCACATCCTGCTATTCCCGCGGAAGGTGTGGTGATAGAGGCAAATATAGACCCTCGCCGTGGCAACACCGCAACACTCATCATTAAAGATGGTAGTATCGCTACCGGCGAATTCGCCGTATCAGGAAAAGCGTATGCACCCGTGCGCATCATGGAGAATTTTCTCGGAGTACAGGTGAAACATGCCTCAGCAGGAAGTCCGATACGCATTGTTGGATTCTCTTACCTGCCTAAAGTGGGAGATATGTGGCATACAGTAGAAACAAAAAAACAAGCTGAGGAAGCAGTTGCACAAGCTGTACCCTTGCGCGAATCGATTTCTCCTTTTTCCCAATCAGAAACAGAAGAAGAGAATAAACCGACCATACTTCCGCTTCTTATTAAAACCGATGTTGCAGGAACTGGAGAAGCAGTACGGCATGAAATAGAAAAAATTCCTGCAGCTGCAGGACTTGAGATACGTATTATTGCTACGAATGTTGGCAATATCACTGAAAGCGATGTACGCATGCTCGGCGCCGGATCTACTCCTGGCATTATTCTAGGGTTCAACGTAAAAATAGAGAAAGAAGCGAAAGACATTGCGGAACGTCTCGGCGTTACTATTGCCCTATTTGATATCATCTACAAACTCAGCGAGTGGCTCAGTACGGAAATAGAACAACGGCGTCCACGGACACACCAAGAATCAATCATTGCGTCTGCTCGCATTTTGAAAATATTCAGCACAATAAAAAATAGAATAGTGCTTGGCGGAAGAGTTGAAGAAGGAGAGCTTGCAGTAGGAAATGCCTGTAAGATTATGCGTCGCGACCTTGAAATAGGACGCGGAGAAATTCTTTCACTGCAGACACAAAAAACAGAAGTAAAAAAAGTAGAGAAAGGTAAAGAATTTGGCGCATTACTAAAAACAACCGGCACACCGGCGACAGGAGATACGCTCATAACGTACGAAATCACACTGGTATGAACAGCAATAGAGAAGAACGCGCTCGAGAAGCAGTACGAGAAGCAGCGGCAGAATTCCTTGCTCGTGAAGCAAGCCGCCAGTCGCTTATTACGGTCACCGATACTGACCTTTCTCACGATGGACGACGCGCTACTATTTTTATTACCGTACTTCCAGAAAGTGCCGAGCAATCCGGTTTAGAGTTTGCAAATCGACACTGTGGCGAACTTGCAGAATTTCTACGCACTCGTGTACGCGGTATGCGTATGCCGCACATTGAATTTATGATCGATAAAGGAGAGAAAAATCGACAACGACTAGATGAACTCTCTTAAATAAAGACCTGATTTATCTATCCTCCTTTACATCTTGTATAAAATAATGGGTTTGTTAGAGTGAATATACAGGTAAATTTTCATGAAAAAACTATTAGGTATTGCGGCAATCGCCTTTTTTATACCACTTTTGGTTTTTGCACAAAACTCTACTGGCTTTCAAGGAGTTCAGGTTTTTACTAATTTTGAAAACCTTATACAAACAATTGGAAATATTATTTCGGATCTTGTTCCTATTTTAGTCACGCTTGCAATTGTAGTATTCTTCATTGGCTTAATTCAATACATCTTTAAACCTGATGATAAGGAAAAATCAAAGAAGACGATGTTTGCGGGTATTGTGAGCATTTTTATTATGGTTTCTTTGTGGGGAATTATTACATTGATGCAAAATGTATTCGGTATAAGTAATACCGCTACACAATCTGCTCCTGTATTGGGCGGATATAGTACTAATAATAATCCTCCTAATAATCCCGGAACTATAAGAGGTCCGCTTCCATAAGAAACTCATAAATAAGTCCGCCCAGTAGGACTCGAACCTACAACCAACTGCTTAAGAGGCAGCTGCTCTACCAATTGAGCTATGGGCGGATATGTATCAAACTACAATATAATAAACACTCTCACAATGTGCCGGGAGTGGGAATCGAACCCACACGCGCCCATACGAGCTCACGACATTTTAAGTGTCGCGCGTCTACCAATTCCGCCATCCCGGCTTCTCTATCTTTATACCTCCGTTGTGATGTATTTCAAAATGAATGATGCATGGTACAGTACAACATGCGTCCACGTGGCCAAGTGGTAAGGCATGGGTCTGCAAAACCCTTATACGCGGGTTCGATTCCCGCCGTGGACTCCAGTTCGTTGATATGAGGGCGAGTGGTGAAATTGGTAGACACGCATGGCTTAGGACCATGTGCCGCAAGGCTTGGGAGTTCGAGTCTCCCCTCGCCCACAAACGGTTTTATATAAATATAATAATTTGACAAAAAATAAATTAATGTTATACTGCCTCACAGTCATCGTCCTTTGAAAGGAGGAATTGTGTTGGCTAACCCATCACCAAAGGGAATTTTCGAAACACTTACAGAAGAAGCAAGAAAAATTTTCCAGGACGTCATCCGGTTTTTCATCCAGATATTCTGGGAAATTCCGTTGGGGAGATTGTTCACCGTCTCCTTAGGACTCCTTCTGGCAGTGAATTTCCTCGTTGGTCCATTTATTGTGGCCGTGCTCAGTGGCATGGCACACGGTATTGGCTTACAACTACAGGTTAACAGCCTGCACCGACCATGGTTTAACCTGGGTATCTGGTTTCTCTTGGAGATACCGGTACTACGTGCTTTCGCACGAGTAGGCCATGGGCGTTCCGCAAGAATTCTCGAAGGCTGTTGCATTGGTGGTCTGATACTGTGTTTCGGAATCGTTCCAAACATAACCACATACTTTGCAACAACACCTTCCAGTTTTTTAATGATACGGCGACCACCGAGATCTACACACGCTCTAT
>JAKAIP010000118.1 GCA_021825025.1 bacterium | reverse complement strand
TTAATACCGATCCTACCGTCGCAACCTCTGATACCTCCATTGTAGTATCAGACGGCTCTGCACTGCTTGCGCAAGCAGGTCCTGATGGTACACAGGCAGACATTGCAGAGCATCCAACCTCTTCGCAAATTAGCGTATACACCGTGCATTCTGGGGATACGCTTTCGAGCATTGCCAAGCTGTTCAATGTTTCAGTAAACACGATTCGATGGGCAAACGATATTAAAGGAAACCAAATTCATGATGGTGAAACGTTGGTTATTCTGCCAATCACCGGAATACTGCATACGGTTACAAAAGGAGACACGCTAGCTTCTCTAGCAAAAACATATGGTTCGAATGCGCATGATATTGCCCAATACAACAATCTTGTAGATGGCCAAGCGCTTGCCGCTGGAGATACTATTATCATTCCTGATGGAGAACTGAGCGCGTTTTCCAGCGGTTCTACTGGAACAACGAGCGGTGGTAAATGGAATGTCATGCTACAGCGAGCGCGTAACGGCGAAACAACTGCCCCTGTGCATGGTACCGGCGGCCCTGATCTTGCAAACTATTTTATTTGGCCACTTGCTGGCGGACATCTCACACAAGGGTTACATGGATTTAATGCAGTAGATATCGGAGCACCAAAAGGAACTCCTATTTATGCAGCAGCAGCTGGCACGGTCATCATTGCGCGCGACAATGGCGGATGGAATGGAGGATATGGAAATTATGTGGTTATTCAGCACCCGAATGGTGTTGAAACGCTGTATGCCCATGCAAGTAAAGTATTTGTCTCGGCTGGCGACACAGTCTCCCAAGGACAACAAATTGCTGCAGTAGGAAGGACAGGCGAGGCAACTGGAACACACCTTCATTTTGAAGTGCGCGGTGCGCAAAATCCATTTGGAGATCTCGCGCTTGGTCAGTCTGAATAATGTTTAGTGGCTTATCCGTGTAGTACGCAGGTACGCGCTGCAGGTTGCACATCCAAACGCTCTGCCTCAATAGAGACACCGCATATCTCGCACGTTCCATACGTCCCTTCCTCTATGCGTGCAAGCGCGTGCACAATATCTTCTCGTCGCGCTTGCAGTACATCAAGCTCATCCTGTTGCTCCTCATACTCTTCTACTCGGTCGGCAAGTTCGTCAGGCTCTGTTGCACTAGTATCTATGCTTTGCAGGCGTACTTTCCATGATTCAGTTTCAGTATCGTATATACCGAGCTCTGCTAATTCCCTTTCTACCGTGGCTAGTTCTGCAAGCAGCAGTTCTTTTGTATGCGATGTGTCCATGCTGAAAGTATACACTACTGGGTTACAGGGGCTTGGGTAAGCCGAGTAATAATCTGATGCAGCGTATCATTCGACGTGGTAATGACTAAGGTGTGCGCGTCTAAGAACGTCCACAACAGTGATGGATTCCCGGCGCTATCTACAATCTCTCTCACATCATGGTTTTGCAGTATGCCGTCTACGAATGGACTTTGTAGTACTGCCTGTGCAGTCGTGGTACTTTGCTGTGTCGAAGCAGTCGTCGTCCCAAACAGTGGCGAAAGATCCTGTTGCATAGTCGGTTCCCAGGCGAGCATACCGGCATATGCTTGCGTATATGAATCAATAGTAAAAATCAAAAATGGTTCATTGTTTGGATACGCATATACGCCGAGTACAAATGACGGTTGCAGGGTATCTATGAGTGTTTGCGGTGCATTAGGGGCAATAATGGAGAGAAATGTTTGTGCATCCATAGCCTGCTGTCCTACAGCATCAGTAGTTACCAACAGTCGCTCTACGAGCCCAAGCGGAAGAGAGAGATGTGCACTTGCCTGAGTTAAAGTGCCAAGAGCGTCCGTTGCAGAGGTTGACGTAGCAAGTACCACCGCTTCTGTGGTATCAACAGAGATAATAGGTGTTGACGGTTGTGTTGGTGTGGGAACACTGCGTCCAGTCATGATGGCATAGAGAATTAATCCTGCAGCAGCGCTCAAAATAAGTACACCAAGCACCAGCAAGGCAGTTGTTTTTATAAACGAGGTTGCAGTGCCCGCAGTAAGCGGCTGCTGCGCGCGTCGGTTCGCTTCTGCAGCCGCAATACTTACCACAGAAACATTATTGCGCTCCACTGCTGCCTGAATATCCCCTTGATAGGTTTCGAGTGGTTTCACTCCTTCAACTGCGGGAGTAACTGGTTCGGGTATATCGGGTAGTTTTGGTGCGGTCGCCTGAAATGGTGTCTGTTGGTCCGCAAGTACTTCTGCCGCGTCAACACGATCTGCGCTTTGCGACGTGTGCACCTCCTTCTTTGGAAGCAGGATGGCGTCAAGGTCTATAGGTTGCCTAGTTTCCTTCTTCGGTTCTTCGTGGTTGTTCTGGTTTGGTTCCATGTGTGGGTTGAATGCCTTTTTTACGCAAGAAATCTGGATCTACCGCTTTGATGGAGAGATTCACGCGGCCTTTTTCGTCTATCTCTTTAATCATAACGCGTACTTGTTCTCCGATCGAAAGCACATCGCTGGGACGAGTAACGCGAAACGGTGCGATTTCAGATACATGGACAAGTCCTTCCCCGTCTTTCCCGGGACCGATACGTACAAACGCGCCAAAATCCATGAGGCGGGTTACTTCCCCGTCATACACTTCTCCCGGGTTGTATTCTTTTACCAGCGCTTCTATGAGTGTTTTTGCTTTTTGTGCAGAGCCATTTTTCCCGGTAATGAACACTACACCGTCATCTTCAATGGTGATATCTTCTACGCCGGATGCATCTTTAATGCCGTTAATGGTCTTGCCTCCGCCGCCAATCACCAAGCCGATTTGATCCGGACGAACGGTAAGAGTAACGATTTCAGGGGCACGAGGAGAAATATGAGCACGCGGTGCCGTGATTTCCTGTTCAATGCGATCAAGGATCTGCATGCGTGCTTTCTGTGCAGCATGAAGTGCTTCAGTAAGTATGGAGAGCGGCACGCCATCCAATTTAATATCAAGCTGAATGGCAGTGATCCCTTTGCGTGTACCAGCTACCTTGAAATCCATGTCACCAAACTCATCCTCTGGTCCTTGAATATCTGTCAGCACCTTGTAGTTCGTTTCTGATTGCATCATGAGTCCCATAGCAATACCGGCAACGGGGCTACTGATAGGCACACCGCCATCCATAAGCGCCAGAGTGGATGCGCATACGGAACCCATAGAAGTGGAACCATTGCTTGCCATGCATTCAGATACCAACCGTATGGTATAAGGAAACTGCTCTTTTGAAGGAATTACCGGATATAGTGCTTTTTCAGCAAGCGCTCCATGACCGATCATGCGTCGATTCAATCCTCCCATGCGCCCTGTTTCTCCCGAAGAAAATGGAGGAAAATTGTAGTGATGCATGAACCGCTTCTTTACTTCGTGTGCTTCCATCGTATCGATAATCTGAGAATCTTCAGGCCCTCCTAAGGTAAGGGCGGTGAACACATGGGTGCCGCCTCGATAGAAAATACCTGATCCATGAAGTACCGGAGACATGCCGCCGGCTTTTGCAAAAAGCGGGCGCAATTCATCAAATGCTCGATTGTCAGCACGTTTTTTTTCCTGAACGGCACCCTGGTGAATGATGTTGTCCACCTGTGTCTCAAAAAACGTTTTTGCAACGGAGGAAGCAAGAGCCGGTTCTGTTTGAGCAGCTACAGCCATCCACTCTTTTTCCACCGCGTGAATGGCATCTTTTCCAGGAATGCCGCAAAACACCGCATCTCGGAGTTTTTCTGCAAAGTTATCTGCAAACTGTTGCGTAAGGGTTGCGGGCAATGTAGGCGCTTCTACTGCTCGCTTCGTTTTTCCGATTTCCTCTACAATGTGTTGTTGAAACTGAAGTAACTTGTCATGTTCGACAATTGCTTGCGCAAATCCTTCTGCAACTGCAGCTTCATCAAGCTCTGC
>JAKAIP010000117.1 GCA_021825025.1 bacterium | reverse complement strand
GAATATCGTGCTGCAGCGGTTTTTTTATGTTCTTGGAGTAAAGTGAATGCACGGTGATAAATTTCACCCGTAGTCATACCATCTTTTACTTCTCGTTCAAGTTGCTGAGTAATCTCCTCAGCACGACCCTGCGCTGCACCGGAGCGCAACAGTGAACGAAGTAATTTGTCTCGATTAAACGCTTCTAGTGAACCATCTGCTTTTAGAATTCGTGGAGGCATTTTTTGCAGTATATCCTGTTTGTTATGCTTCCATTTCTACCTTATCAACAACACCTCCTCCGATACACTGGTTTTCCTTATATACGACAAGCGATTGTCCTTCTGGAACTAATTGCGGCTGCTGCAAGGTGACCAGTGTAGTGTCATCGGCATAGTGTATGAATGCGGGCATAAGCGGCTGTCGATATCGAAATCGAACCATGTATTGCCCTTCTTCTGGAGCATTTCCTATCCAATTGGTTTGGGTAAGTATGAGTCGTGTAGACGAATACATGGTGGGTATTTTGCGTTCTGAAACAGTGATCGTATTGTGTGCAATATCTTTACGTACCACAAAATGCGGCTGGGTATGTGTTGTATGGGCATGCAGTGTGAATCCATGTCGTTGACCGATGGTATAGAGCATGGCACCCGCATGTACTCCTATTTCATTTCCTTTTTCATCCAGCACCTTACCCGGATACTGTGGCTGCTCTTTGGTTAATATCTGTTCTATACCGAGATCACCAACAAAACATAAACCCTGACTATCTTTTCTCGCTGCATTTGGAAGGTGAAATCGTTTTGCCAATTGTCGTACTTTTTCTTTCTTAAACATTCCAATGGGAAAGAGTATGTGTGGGAGTTGCGCGTACGGAATACTCCAGAGAAAATAACTTTGATCCTTTTTTGTATCGATACTGGCAAACAAGCCAAATTGATGTTTCGTTCTAAGAACACGAGCATAATGGCCTGTTGCCACATAGTCTGCACCTTGTTCCCGTGCATAGTTATAAAACAAGCCGAACTTAATTTCTCGGTTGCACCAAGCATCGGGATTAGGCGTTTTCCCTTCTGCAAAGGCTGCGATGGATGGAGTAAATACAGTACGCATATAAGCGTCGGAAAGATCGATTTCTCGAAATGGAATATGCAGATGCGTGGCCACGCGCAATGCCTCTCTTCTATCTTCTCCTGCAGTGCATGGATAGCCGGGCAGAACAATGCGAATAAAGACCCCTATAACATCGTAACCTTGTTGTTTGAGTAGGGCTGCTGATACTGCGGAATCAACTCCTCCGGACAACCCAACAAACACCGTTCCTCTTTTTTGCCTCCAAAACATATTGAGGAGACTACCTTAGCCTACGAAAGAGAACAACTAGTAATGCAAGTAGGTCCGTTCATTTGATAATTGACCTGCATAGGTAGCGCTATAGTGAAAATTACCGTTTAAATCAGAAAGATAATATAGATAGTGGGTCTTGATTGGTGTGGCGGCGGCAAGGATGGCATTGATTCCTGGATTGCTTATTGCTGTCGGCGGTAATCCTGCATGAATATATAGATTGTAAGGAGAATTTGTCTGCAGATCTTGCTTGGTCAGCTGGAATGAATTTTTGTTAATAATGTAGGGAAACACTGCATCTACTTGCAGCGGCATACCTATTGCAAGACGATGCCATAAAATCCCCGCAATGATACGTCTATTCTGCATATCCGGAGCTTCCTTTTCTATCAATGAAGCCATGATAACGATGTCGTTCATCGGCCTGCTAAACGCCGCTGTAGTAGTAGAAATCCGTCCAGTTTGTTTGCTGAAGTTTTCACGCATGGTTTGTACAATCTCTTTTGGATCTTCTCCAGGAAGGAAGAAATAGGTATCAGGAAAAAGGTATCCTTCTTGAGGCTTGGCAAGGGCAAAAAATGTCTGTGCATCAAAATCGGGAATTTTGTTTGCTAACAAGGTGCTAATCTGCTGTGCATCATATCCTTCAGGGATAGTGACTTTCATAGGGATTAATTCATAATCTCCCCGTGAAATACGTCGAGCGATAGTAAGTACTGTTTGTGGTCCAGGAAAGAAATATTCTCCTGGAATAATTTCTCCCTTATTCCACAACCGTGTACCCAACAAAAATAGAAACGACGAATGAATAATATGCTTTTCTGCAAGTGTATCTGCAACTGTTTGTGGCGATTCTCCAGGAGTTATTTTAACAAGCGTAGCACTAGGAAACGTGATTGGAGGTCCAATGGTGATGTAGTACAGGAGAAACAACAGGACACCGACGAGAAACATGCTTGCAAACGTATGATCATACATCTGACATTCGAGACACCACGGTCCGCAAAGGTTTTGCGGCAATATTTTATGTTTACGCCTGCGCGGTGGTTCTAAAGGAGTTTCAGGCATATACGACTATATAGGCAAGTTGGTAGGAGCTTCCGCGGTGCGAGATGGTACTCGCTGTAGTCCGGGTGTGACAATACTTTCGTTTGGAAAATGCCAAATAGTAGCAAGTTCTTCTGTGTTCATGTAGGTCGGCACCTGATTAAGCGGAACATAAAAGTATGCTCGATTCGCATACCAAAACCATAGGTGTTTTTTGTCTTTCGTATGTAAAATATCTTTAAAATCTTGCCATGGATACTGATAGCGAATAAGACCACGGTTTGCAACACTAAGCGAATTGAATTCCCCCGTATTTCCTCGTAACGGCACAAATAGATTTACTAACGCTCCAATATTCTGTGGTTTAAATGCATCTTTTTTTGCTACATACATAGAACGAACACCGCAATCGAACGGAACCTTGGTAAGAGCATACTGAATATTTTCAATACGCTGGTTTTCTCCTTTGGTGGCAGTTGGAAATTGCTGCTTGATTTCCTCAGCTCGTTTAATGCTTCCTTGAATCACCTTTTTGATCTCTTTTTCAGCGGATTCTTTATATGTATCTCCGAAATACAAACCACGCCATTCATCTTTCTTGCGGGCACGAAGGATAATCTGAAGCCACATATATTCATCCTTACCGATACTACTGAATAGCTCCAGTAAGTGGGTAATGGGATCTACACGAGTCTCAGGAGAATCCGTGTTCTTATCCAGATCATATTGCTTGTATGTTTTTATAGGAAGAGCGGCTGGATCGCCTTTTTCATATTCCATTGCGAACAGATCATATGTATTTAGAGAAAACGGAACTTTAGTAACATAATCTTCTACTTCTTCCACACGTGCTTCAGGAAATTGTCCATATATACGAGCAGAAGTGATATTTTTCCATGCTCGTGGCATAGAAATATAGAATGATATTTTTCCTTCATTACTGGCGATTTCAAGACTCCAGACGGCTCGCATTTTTCCTAAAAAAATACGATCATATTCATTAGTTTCTCCTCCTGCATTCCATAAAGAATCCAGAATAACTTCAATTGCTTCGGGGGATTTTTGTATTTGTGGAGGAAGTTGTATTTCAAGTAAAACTCGATCAATAGAAAACCAAAAAATAAATCGTTTGTAGTCAACAAATGAAATGAATATTACTTCAGCAAGCAATAATGGTAGCCAAAGTGGCGCAAGCATACCTAAGGCGAATGCTGTGCCGCGTAATGCACTACTATCTATAAAGAAAGCAATAATGCAGAGAATAGTGACTCGTGCAATAGAAAGGAAAAATGGATCATCTCCCTTTCCTTCAGCTTTTTCTTGCAGTTTTTCTGCCCACTCGTATGAGAAGATCGTCGCCATATCCTACGGTATACTAAGTATACCGTATCTATATCATGCAACAGTTATTAACTCCATTTATCAGTACCCCTCTGACGGCAATCGGGTCGGTCTTATCGCTGTGTGCATCATTTGCTATTCGCATCTTTATATGGGGAGTTATAACGTATGTTCTTTCCAATAAAAATGCAGAAGAAGAAGCATTAGGAAATACCCGTATGATATGGGGGTTCTATTTACTCTTGTTATTCTTCGTCCTGTGGGAAATAATTCGCTGGATTGCGTACACTATTTCACAAGGGTAAAGACATTGTCTT
>JAKAIP010000116.1 GCA_021825025.1 bacterium | reverse complement strand
AAGGTGATCTCGGCGTCGCTCACAAATTTACCAAGGAGGGTCGAAATGAGGAGTACAAAGACTGCCATGATAAGTGCGACAAAACGCGTTTTGAATCCGACCACTAACGCAAGACCGCCAAGGATTTCAATCCATACTGCAATGAGGGCCCACATACTGGCGTGAGTGATATGTGCTCCGACAAACGAATCAATAGTGACGGAGAGGTTAAGCGACTCCTGAATGCCGTTCCACAGGAAAAAGCCGCCGATGAGGATGCGTCCGATAAGTGGAGCATAGAGTTGTTGCCAAGCATTTCGCATACGGTTCTTTACACTATACATTGATTTTTAAAGAAGAGAGCCCTCGAATTTCCGAGGGCTCGTGTGTGCGCGTTACCGACGTTGTGGTGTCGGCGATGGACCGAACGGTAGTACCTTGAGAGAGTACCCGTATAGGAGCGGTCCGACGACGAGTGCGATGAGTGAGAGCGCATCGGTATGGTGTGCGTCCAGTATGATGTAGAGACCGTAGCAGAATACGAGTGCGCCGAGGATACCCATGACCATCTCGTATCCGGAGCGGATGCGCTCCCTGAGTGCGTATCCGATGACGATCATGCCGGCGACGAGAAGAGCCCAGGAGAGCAGATCGGTGCTCTGGAAGACCAGCATGAGGTACAGACCGTAGCAGAATGCGAGTGCGCCGAGGGCGCCCGAGACCGCTTCTTGTTCCTTGAGGAGTCGGGCGAAGCAGAAGGTCAGGAGTATGAGAACCAGGAATATGAGAGACGTCATCCTTTATACTTTTCCTCCGTACAGGCAAAGGGCGACTGCCTGTAGCATACCGCTACAGAGGGGTTTGTACAGATGGCACGTGTGCACGGAAGACTCTTATGGTTCATGAAAGAGCTTCATCTTCCGGAGCCTCCCTCTCATCCATAGTCAGACTTCCGTCAGTATCAGCACCACCTATACGCATTTCATCGAGCTGTTCTTCTTGACTGGAATCATAATCTGCTGGTTCTGTTTTTCCCATGATGTCTGCTTCTAAATAAAAATAATAAAAAAATAAGGCCTTAATGGGTTGCACCGCTAAGGCCTACCGGAGTGTGCTGTAGGATAGCACTACAACAATGTACATGATGTTGTTTAAAGCGAGGATGAAGATGTTTAGATTGACGGAGAAAAAACACCCGAGCTTTTCTCGGGTGTAATGTTTGATGGTACAAAACCTAGGGAGTGGCTTGCTGGTTGAATGAGAGGAAATGGTTTTTTTATATGCGTCACGTTGTAGCTCAGAAGGAGAGAGCCGCAGAAGACGACAAGAAAGAGCGGGATGGCAAAGCAAAAAAACTGCACACTCGACCGGAAGCTCCATGTTCGTATCGTCTTGGCGTATATGAGAACTACCCCCGCCGCTATAAGGAAAGAACCTATGAGAGTTGAAATATTCCAATGATTGAGCACTGACAAACTCCTTTTCTGTGAGATATCTTACCCAACCTTGCATGTTTTACAATGCATGCTGCAAAAAGAGGGTCCCCAGCTAATTGCTGGGGACCGCATAACGACCTTTGAGGAGCTTGATCGAATCTTGCTCGTTTCCTTTGTGTGTTTGTCGAAATTCTGGTTGTGAGAAGATCAGCCATGCACCTCCGCAGATCGTACTGATGATGGAAGCGATGAGCGCAAGCGCCAGGTAAAAGTTGAGCTGTACGAGCGTAGCGCCCTGCTCGGGGGTGGGGAAGGAACGAAAGAATAGTTCTCCCCAGAATGCGGATACCACGAGGCCGAAGCCTGCAAACAGAAACCCGAGGATTCCAGCGGCAACCAAGGTGCCGGCATGCCATGTTTTCATGAGCTACCTCCTATTAAAATAATACCATGAATTATTTCATTAGTACATGGTTACCGAGTACTATTAGAGCCGCGGGGAAAGGAATCCACGCGGCTCGTGTAGTGTTATAGAAGAAATTGTTTGTCTTTTCTCCTGGTTCTCCAAATGAGAATTACGGTGAGAAGTCCTACGGCAATCGGAATTGCGGCAAGAAACAGTACCGATCGATCCACCATTCCACCTCCTTTCTAGGGTTACCTTACCACTACGACTGTTTTTGTACATGCAATAAAAAGCCCGCATTTTGAGCGGGCTTGTATCGATAGAATTAATTGTGCTCAGAAGTAATACCCATCCTCTTGAAGATAAGCCAACTGATGAACCCGATGATCAATCCAAGTGCAATACCTCCGCAGAGATAAGCAAAAGCTTCCGATCGAGGATAAAGAGTGAGATAACTCAGAAAGCAGACTACCAGGAAGAGTATGCCTATACTCTTGAGCAGGTGGGTATGCATTGCATCCCACAGGACCAAAAGAGTAATCACCACTCCAATGAGAAACGGTACCATAATAGCCTCCGTTCATGTTTTGGGTTCTACTTTATACGGGCAACGTGATTCATTCTGATGTTCTCTTGCCTTTGCACGTCTGATGATGTGTCGACGATACAAGAGAGTGCTCATGGCAACTATGACCAGCGTGCCAGCCTCTATGAACCTATGCACCTCATTTCCTTTCTGGGTTTTTCCCAATGCTTTCTGGAACAATTATACAATGTTTTTTATTAATTGTATAGTTACCAGTTTTGATACAAACAAGAGAAAGCCCTGAATCAGGTTGATCCAGGGCTTTAGTGTCAGTTAATCAGCTTATGATGCAGGTTGCGATTCTCCTTCCTTGGGAGGTTTGCTGGACGCGATCGTCCGGGCGAAGTGGGTTCCCACTCCGATGGCGATCACGCCAACTGCAGCAATAGCTAACCATCGTTTTTGCATGTACTAATCCTCCGATATGGAAGATAACAAATAGAGGTATGGTTGTACAGTGAAAAGTAAAAGGCCTCAAGTAACATGTGTTACTCGAGGCCCGGGCTCATCCGTGAGAGATGGAACTAGTCTTCATGGAGGATCAATGTGACCCATTCTCACTATAGCTAGTTTTTGGAAAAATAGAAGGCCCTGGGAAAAGGTGGTCAACCAAACCCAGAGCCTGTTCTCTACGACTGAGCATCGCAGAGTTATATTATACTACTTGCTTGAAAGGGAAGTCAAGATAGGGGACGAAAGGATTAAAAACAGAGAGCCTCTGGGCAGGTGTGGGTCCCAGAGGCTTCCGAAGCTCAAGCAGTCATTTGCGAGCTCTTGGATGAAACTCGGTCTAGTCTAAGCAACTGACGGTGCTTAGTAGGTACCGGTTCTGTCCCGATGACAAAATACCACATTTTATTTTATTGTAAATCCATCTTACTGCGAGATAGCAGGAGCATAATCTAAGGTCTCAAAAGTGCGAAAAGGATCAGATCCTCCGTCCGTCAGATACTTGACAAGTATATATTAATATTATATACTATTAATTAACAGTTCTTTGAGGAGGAACATAGTGTACAAGGCAGTTTTAGTAATTCTCGTGGTTCTGGTTTCGTGCGGCATCAGCAATGCCGCAACGATGCAAGTTGATCCAGTCTACGGCACCACCATTACCATGGAATTCGGTGACACTGTTTCCATAAACCCGCAAGAAATCAAAGGCGACCTCATCATCGAATGCAGCTACAAGAATCACCCCGGTGAACGGTCAATCACAAACATTTCCTCGGCATTCATGCCGAAGCACACGTTTTCCATCTACTGCGGCGAGAGACAGGATTACATTGTCATCAGTCTCATCAAAGGCTCTGGTAAATAACCAGAGCCTTTTTCTTTTTTATATAAAAAAGATAGTACAATAGAAATATATTAAGGTCTTAACCTTATAAATCTATGATACGAGGAAATTTTATTGGCGCAGCAATCGTAGCTATCATCTATACAATTTATATATTGATGCACCCACTTGCATCTAAAGGGCAAATGGTTACAGTATTGGTAGTACTTAATGCGCTGACCATTATACTGATGGCGTTTGCATTTAAATAAAAAAGGGAATTAAAAGGGAAGCCAATTCCCTTTTTATGGAGAAATTTTTAATGAGGCTGAAACCCTGTATCTGATAATTGTAAGTAAGAAGTTATTGAAATTT
>JAKAIP010000115.1 GCA_021825025.1 bacterium | reverse complement strand
TGAAAGCGCGATTGCTCTTGGTCTTATTTTCGGACTCTTCACCGAGATTGCCATCGCTGGCGGTATCGCTATGACACTCGTTATCTGGTCAACCGCCGAAGGATTTGGCGGCCCCTATGCTCCCGGCTCCACCGATATCGGCGCTGCTATTATCTACGCGATCGTCTTCGTCGCCCTCTGGCTCGGCCGCTCGTGGCGCTACTTCAGTCTTGACTCTGTTCTTAAGAAGAAACTCCGTTTCCTCTATTGGCGGTGGTAAATTTCTTTATATATTTTTAGAAAGCGTATACCCTGCCCAAATACCCGCAAACCCTCCAAGACCACTAAGGAGGATTGAAGAGAACGACAGCATGCCCGCTCCCCAGAGAGAAGGAATGAGTCCGCCGATAGTCGAACCGATCGCTACCCCGATCCATATCAGTGATTTTTGCATATACACATAGTGTACCTCGGTGGTGCAAACAAATCCTCGCCGAAGCGAGGATAACGTTTCTCATTTATTTCTGATTCTGCCTTGTTTGTGCAGCTCTTTTCGAAGTAGGATCTGCCGCCCGCACATCTCCCTGGTGCGGGAGCGTCAAGATCTTCCGGCTATAAGCATCACTGCATGCCTGGTGAACATACCCCGTTCGGCCACCGTCGAGCTCGACCGGTACTGACGCGCCATGCAACTCACAATGAACGCAGTACATAGAGCCTCCTTCGCACAAAGAACCGAGACGTGGTCCGGTATCAACGTACAGCACGCTGACAAACTCTAGTATACGCCGCACATAGGCAAGCGGATGACTTGTGCACTACTGCTCGCTAAAGCGGAAAGCCACCGACGGAAGGATCTTCCGGCGGTGGCTAAGGCTACATAAAGGTACAGCGAGTCTCCTTCACTTCGTGCGGGCACGTAGTACACCGATACAAGTACTGGTGTTGCACGATTGTTGTTCTGTTGTCTTCGGATAAGCCCCCATGACCAAGGGCCGTATTCGCCTGACAGACGGGACCCAAATCGGGTCGCCAGGGTACTTCGACAAGATCATGGGTGTGCGAGGGATCTTGACTCCCTTCCGTGACCACTATGCGGTTCATCGCATTGAGGTTTTCGACAAGAGCATCGAGACCCGTCTCGATACGAAGCAGGCCTCTCCTGAATAGCGCTACGAGCGACATCACTGCCTCCTAGGATGAGAAAGGAACGAACGGACTCTATAGTCCGGCCTGCCGCGAATATATACCGCTATGCCAGCTCTGTCGACCTCATTTCTCTGCTACTGCAACAGCTGCGCCTTTCTGTGGTACTGGACGAATCACAATAACTTTCCGCTTCCATCCCTTGAGAAAATCAGCAACGGGGATCTGTTTTGTGCCTTTTGTCGTCGCGGGGTCATTGTAGTAAACGATGCCATTCTTGATGCCATTAATCACGACGAGGTGCGGTATCGTACTTTTCGGATCAAACTTATAGTGCACTGAAAGTATCACCGGACCACCTTGCAGATACTCCTGGAATCGTTCAAACGCACGTGCTGTGCTGAGTCCCGAAAGGTCGTAGTACGTCCCCTCTAACCCATACTGATGGGACAAGGTAATGAGTCCCGCATAAATCCATCCTGCGTTCTGATCATACGCACCAGCCGCAATACCCTTCTTCAGCATAGTGCTTACCGATACCGCATTCGGGTGGTAGTAATCGATGATCATCGTGAGATCTGTGATGCCACAACCCACCTTCTGCCACCGGGAGGACTGAATGTCCGTAAACTGCGAATAAAACGGGACCAGAGGAATCCCGACTGAAGACACTGCCAAGGTTGGAGATGATGATGCTGTCGTTAGTGTTGGTACCGACATACTCGTGGTCGCAGCAGAAAGCTGCGTCTGCGCACCGGCAACAGACGAAGGGCTTTGAGCAAGCGCCGGCGAAAACGCGAAGAGTTGGGCCGCTATGACTGCGAGAAACAGGGCTACCACCTGACCATCATTCCAGAAGCCTGTGCGCTTGGCAAGGCGGTCTACCCCTCCGCATGCCTCTATCTTGGCGTATATTCTTATCTTTTCACCACAACCGGCGTTCCGAGATCAGCCCACGCATAGAGCTCTTTTGCAGCTTCAGGAGGAAGGTTCACACACCCATGCGACCACTCTTGCCCAAAATGATTGTGCCAATAGGCACCATGGATGGCTCCCCCGTCTTTTGTAAAATACAGATCCCATGGCACCCCAGGAAGGTCATAGTACTGGTCACTCAACCCCTCTATCGGACCTTGCATATAACTGTCGGGCGTCTTCCGATAGACCCAAAACGTTCCGAGCGGCGTGGGCGTATCCTCAAGTCCTGCCGAAATGTCTTGCTGCATAACTACCGTCGTGCCCTCATACGCCGTGAGTTTTTCTTGTGAGACATCGATGACGATACGTTTCGTGCTTGAAGCATTCAGACCTGCGTTCGACGCGACTAATCCCTCATCTTGAAACGTGTGTACGTACTCGGCAGCTACCCACCACTCACCTTTTACTCGCTCCGGGTAATGAATCTCCCCGCTGAATCCGACCTGGTACCATTTTTGCCCATCAATAACCGTACTGCTCGCCACCTTAAACACGATGCCGTTGCGCAACATACGCAGCACGGGATACTCGCGTCCTGGACCTGCGCGCATATTAAGACATGAGTTTCCGTCAAAGTTAGCTCCGCAACTATCGACGACCTCCATGAAAGTAAGCAGGTGAGAATCCGTCTCGGGAACGCTACTTACTGTTGACGTCCCTGTAAGAAAATACGGCGAGAACGTGAGTATTCCAGGCACCGGTGCATGCGCATACTGGAGACCATAGAGAACTCCGAGCGCGAGTATCGCGACTCCTCCAAGCCCATAGATGAGAGTTTTCCTCACCTCTTCATTCTATGCCTTCTTCCTGCCTTGGGAAGACTTCGTGCGGCAGCCCCTAATCAAACAGAGAAATGAGGTAGGTATCGATCGTGCGCTGGTCCATCTCGTAAAAATACGTATGCGCCGTATGAAGATCGGTCGCGAGCTTTACTCCCACGAAACGCCAATGCCATGGTTCGAAAATGTAGTAACTATTATGCGGCGGATACGAGAGCACAAACCCATACCGATACGCATTCGCCGTGAGCCAGGCGTATGCAGGCTTCGTATCAAAGCCAGCGAGCTGTCCGCCCGTACCGGTGGTAATCAGATCGACTGTTGTACCAAGCTGGTGTTCGGAGTACCCCTGATCTGCGGAAAACTGGTTCGCGGTGCCCGCTCCGTAGACCACGGTGTACTGGCCCTTCAGTGCCTGCTGTACCGCGAATGAGCGGTAGGCTGAATCAACGTAAAGCGGGATGCCATCGGCTTTTGCTTGATCCAACATCTTCTCCAAATACGGAAGCACTTCTGGAATAATCTGCAGCTGCTTATTCTCAGCATAGTCATAGGCAGGCGGAATCTCGACCAGTCGTGCCGGAGCATACGTATCGCTCAAGAAAAAGACTTTTGAATATTTCGCCAGAAGCTCTGGGTCAATCTTGCTCAATTTCTGTAAATCGCTCACGGTTCCGGTAATCGAGCCGACTTGGCTCTGTACGCCACCAAACTGCGCCTGGACGCTCTGCTTTTCTTGCTGCAAGGCACTACTGAGCGAAGAGGTCGCCTCTGCGATACTGTTCTGCAGTACGGCGGTCGTCGAGGCAAGCTGGGCAGTAAGCTCAACAACCTGCTCTGAGAGAGCCGTGAGACGTGTGTATCCATACCAGGAGATCGCTCCTAGAAGCACAATGACGGCAAGAAAGCCCGCAATCACCCGTCCCTGATTCGAAGAAATGGAGCGCACCCACGCCGTATGCTTCACTGTCATACGTCGCAGTATACGCTACTACCCCACCCTACAGCACGACTTGCAGCAAGATAGCGAGGAGTATCATGCTACTTGGAATAACCACGTCGAGAACAAAAGAAAGTTTCTTCTTATCGGGATGGAACCCAAATTTCCGAAGATAGTGATAGTAGAATCCTTCATTCTCTTTCCCGAATTGACCCTGGGTGAGTAGACAACCTTTCGCAAAATGGAGC
>JAKAIP010000114.1 GCA_021825025.1 bacterium | reverse complement strand
AGCGGTGGGCGCCGTATCGAACGTATGCTGCGCTGCTGCTCTGGCGAATTAGAGATACGAAAGTGGATTCAGGTACGCGGTAAGCGTTGCGACCGGCATTGTCGCATCGGCACAACCGACGGTGGCACCACGGAACTGTCGAAGCGTCATAATCTTCGTACCTTCAGAAGCATAGACACCAAAATGGAGATGCGGACCGGTTGCGTAGCCGGTCATACCGGAAAGGCCGATGACTTGGCCGGTTGTCACAGACTGTCCAGCCTGCACATCGATCTCAGAGAGGTGTGCATACATGGTATTGATACCGTCGCCATGAATGAGCATTACCCACTTACCGAACGAATAGCAGCGTCGACCGCTTGAGTCGTGCACAATATCGGTATTCCCGGTTGCAAGTACGGTGCCTGCGAGGGCGGCGTGGACAGGGGTGCCGATAGGTGCGGCAATATCAACGCCATCGTGACCGTGACCGCTGTACACCTGCGGATTAGCGGTTGAGAACGGTGTGGTGCCGAAGTACTGGGTGATACAGAAGAAGTTTCCGAATAAAGATTTCCGCGCGGCACAATTTGCCATGAATGAGCTACTGAACGGCCATGCGAGGAGCCCGGTGCCGACTTTCGGCAGCAGACCGGGATGCACAATAAGGTTCAATTGGCTTTGGAGGTTCACGAGTGCTTGCTCGAATGCCTGCTCGGACGCTTTTTTCTGTGCAATGAGCAATTGGTAATTGGATTCCTGATTTTTAGTTTGCGAAAGGAGTTGTTGCTGCGCTACCTTGTTTGCATCGATCGAGCGCTTTTGGAGCGTGAGATCTTTCTGGAGAGCGAGCAAGTTTGCCTTCGTGGTGCTCACTTGATCGCGGTTCTTTGCAAGCGTGGTGCGAGCATCGCGTAAGTCAGCGATGTTGTTTGTAAGAGCCTGATTAAGCTGCATCGCGCGGTCGGCTATTTGCCAGGCGTCAGTTAACGACTGTGAGGAGATAAGGGTCGCGACAAAGGGAGTCTGTTCATTCTCCACGATGCTTTGGAGCTGCTCGGAGATGGCACTTTGATCGTTCGCAATAGAAGATTCTTTATCGCCAATAGAGGAAGTCAGTTGCTCTATTTGCAGATTTGCTGAAGCAATCTTACTTTGGGTCACTTTGATTTGGGCGGCCAGTTGTTGTTGAGAGAGTGAAAGAGAACTAATGGTTGACTGGAGGGTATTTTTCTTTGCCCCGAGTGCATCAAGCTGCTTCTGGAATGCGGCAATGTCAGCTTCAAGCGCATCTACTTGCTGCTTGTTCGCGTCGATCTGGGATTGAATATCAGAAGCGGCGTCAGCGTGTGCGCGAGTCGGATGGATGGAAAAACATCCCGTACCAAGGAGAAGAAGAAATGAGGAAAGGAACAAAAAACGTCTCATTCTCCCAGTATACCAATAGCTTTTCGTATGCGCGAAAGAGATTCGTCTCTTCCGAGAATCGAGATAAGGGTAAAAGGATCCGGCGAACGTTCCTGACCCGAAAGCGCATATCGGAGAGGCCATAAGACCGCCCCACGACCCCCCTTCCCTTTGGCTTCTTCGGCGTCAGCAAGCGGCATCAGGGTATTCTTTACCACTTCAGCGGATACGTCCTCAGGAAGAGATGTGAGGGGCTCCAGGAGCCCTTCTAGGGCCGAAAGTGTCATACCTGGACGAGAAGAGGGCTCTTTTACGACTAATTTCGGGTGCTCAAGAGAGGGGGCGGTGAAGAAACAAGAAAACTCTCCCGCAAGCATCTCGCGGGCTTCAGAAAACGTCTGGGCGCGCTCCTTGAGAAGCGGGACGATTTTCTCAAGTTTTCCAGTTTCTGGTGCGGAGAGGTTCCCGCGGGAAATAAAGTCGACGGTCGAGAGTTGTCGCATCCAGTGCTGATTGATCGAGCGGAGTTTTATCTCGTCGAAACTTGCACCCGACACTTGGATGCGGTCGAGGTCAAAGGCGTGCATGAGTTCCTCGGGAGAGAAAAATTCTTGATCGGTGCCAGGATTCCATCCAAGCAGTGCAAGATAGTTCAGCATAGCCTCTGGGAGGTAGCCGTCCGCACGGTAGTCGAGAATATCTTTTGCACCATCGCGCTTACTGAGTTTCTTTTTCCCATCCGGTCCAAGGATGACGGGCATCGTTACAAATGCAGGCGGAGTTTTGCCAAGGGCTTCGTAGAGCGAGAGAAACTTCGGAGTTGAAGAAATAAATTCTTCACCGCGCATCACGTGGGTGACACCCATTTCGATATCGTCGACAATGTGTGCGAAGTTGTAGGTGGGGTACCCGTCACTCTTGATGAGAATAAAGTCATCGATAGCCTCCTCCCCTGCCCCAAGGTGGCCTCGCGCAAGATCAGTCCATGCATAGCGCGCGATGCGAGGAGCTTTAAATCGAAGTGGTTTCGTACCATCCCAAGGTTCTGTGACCGCTGGTCGGAAATCACGGAAAAGGAAGGGACGTTTTTCAGCCGCCGCTTTCTCTCGAAGTGCTTCCAGTTCGCTCTCGGTATAAGGATCAGGATAGGCATGTCCGGCGGCAAGGAGATTCTTTGCGTAGGTGTGGTAGAGGTCGAGTCGCTCTGACTGCAGGTACGGTGCGTGCGGCCCTCCTTTGTCGATACCTTCATCCCACGTAATACCAAGCCAATGGAGAGATTCGATAATGTGCGGAATGGAACCAGCTACTTCACGTTCCTTATCAGTATCTTCAATGCGGAGGATAAATCGTCCACCGTGTTTGCGCGCAAAGAGCCACGCATAGAGCGCGGTGCGTACGCCACCGACATGCATAAATCCGGTTGGTGAAGGGGCAAAACGAGTGACAACGTTCATACTTCTTCGTGCGAGAGGCCAATAGTCAGTATTTCGCGTGCGAGAATACGGGCGGCATCGGGATCGGTGAAGCCTTTCGCAGCGGCCCCCATACGAGCTGCAAGTGCAGGGTCTTGCAGGATACGCTTGATCTCGGCAGCAAAGAGATGCGGGGTTAAGTTTTCTTCATCGAGAACGACTGCACCGCCCGTTTGTGCGTACGCATAGGCATTGCTGCGTTGATCGTGACTGACAGATTCGGGAATAGGGATAAGAATCGCCGGTTTCTTCCAGAGACCAATTTCAGCGATGCTGCCAGCACCAGCACGAGATACGATAAGATTCGCGATACCTGCAGCTCGTTGCATCGATATTTGATCGAGGTAGTTCAGAGGGTGGTAGCGGGAGGCGTTGGGATTTTCGCCGAGTACGACTTTACTGACAGATTCTACATTTTTAAAATTGGCCGGCCCCGTTTGATGGATAACATTGGCGAATGCAACAAGTTCAGTCAGTGCCGAGAGGACGGTTTCGTTTATTTTGACGGCTCCTTGGGATCCTCCGAGGATAAGGATGGTGGGAATGCCTGGCTCGAGTCCGAGGTAGAGACGAGAATCATCTTTTTCTACACGCATAAGTGCCTTGCGAATAGGGATGCCGGTCCGCGCGATTTTTTTCTGAACTTCTTCTGGGAAGAAGCTGGCAGCACTTTCAAATGAAATGGCTATTTTCGTCGCAAATTTCGCAGCAAAGAGATTCGCCCGACCCGGCTTTGCGTCCGACTCGTGAATGATAACGGGAATACGAAGCAGGCGTGCTGCAATGACCGTCGGGATACTTGCGTACCCGCCTTTACTCACGACTACATCAGGATAGATGTTAAACAGTTTAATGAGCGCTGTCAGTATCCCGGTGAGGGTGATGGCTACGTCAGTAATGTTTTGAAACGATGCGTAGCGTCGGAGTTTCCCTGCGGGGACGCGGACGTACACAATACCGTTTTCGAAGAGAGCTTTTTCATCGAATTGGCTCGGTGCAAGGTAATAGAACGTTGGCATAATGAGGTGCTCTTCCCGCACAAGATCCTGTAGTGCTTCGGCAATAGCAATAATAGGATAGAAATGTCCCCCGCTTCCCCCGCCAGTAAATGCAATCTTCATAACGGCTTAATTATAGCATTTTAGGCCTTTCGATAGGCTGCGACATTCAAAATGAGACCACACATAAGAAGAGTTGCCATAAGCGCCGTGCCGCCATGAGAAATGAAAGGAAGAGGTAGGCCGGTAAGCGGAATGAT
>JAKAIP010000113.1 GCA_021825025.1 bacterium | reverse complement strand
CATTCTCTCCAACCTTACTGAGTACAACCGGCACGCCAGAAGCCATGTACTCGATAGCTTTAAACGAGCATTTCCCTCTATTCCATTCAGAATCTACCAGAGGCATGAGACCGACATCGAAATCCTGAATGGCACGAGGTGTTGCTTCCGGATCGCTCCAATTAAGAGAATCTACAATTTCAATCTGCATATCCTTAATTGAATCAAAAAGTTGATGAATTTTATTATCACCTAATGCACCAATTAATCGAAAAATAAGATTTTGGTTTTGTTTTGCGAGATTGGTAAGAACAGGGATTAGCAACCGCAAGTTTTCATAGTGAGCCGGACCATTTCCTAGCCAACCTAGAATGAATTTTTTATTTGGTTTACGCCGCATACTACTGAATTTCTCGTAACCGGGCAGACGGACTCCTGTGGGAATAAGATACACATTATTATTGTGTATCTTTGCCCATTCTGCGAGAGAGTGGCTGCCGACAATTACCGCATCTACGATACGGGCAACTATTTTTGTCTTATACGGGGAATGCAAATAGATGGCATCATCAAAATCGAGAATCATTTTTCGTCGGAAAAATAATTTATGAAAAATGAGCGCTGCAAAAAAGTATTTATTTTGAATCGCGCGTTGCAAGAAAATTATATCCCCCCGTTTGATTCTCCATAAGTTTTTACAGGTCGCAAGAATAAGTCCTCCTTTCTTTGGCCACAGAGTTTCTGAGATTGTATTGATAGGGGGAGCGCATATCACGGTTTCGATATGCCCCCCCTCCATAAGTTCTTTTGCAACAAGAAAAGCGCGTTGGCGGGAACTTGCGGTACGTATGTCATCTTTAGTGAAAAAATAGATTGTCATGGATTTCAGAATCGAGCGTTGGGGCGATTATTAAGATATCGGGTTTATATTCAAAGGCCTCTTTATCATCCAGTACTGTAGAAAGAAGCATTTGAGCGCTTTTATCCCAAGAGAATGTTTCTGCACGTATGAAACCTTTCCGTATGAGTTCGGTACGTAATTTGTCGTCTTTAGAAAGACGTTCCAAACCATTTCCTATTGCATGTGAATCATCCGGATTGACCAGGAGGGCGGCATCGCCCGCCACTTCTGGAAGTGAACTCGATATAGATGTGAGTACCGGTGTCCCGCATTTCATTGCTTCAAGAATTGGCATTCCGAATCCTTCGAGTTTTGAAGGAAAAATGAATGCCAGTGCATGGTGATATAGGAAGTGTAATTGACCATCTGTTATCGAACCAAGAAAGAAAACTCGGTCAGAAATATTCGCAGCTTTAATGACTTCTTGAATCTTTTTTATATACAAAGATGTTGGGTCATATCGTCCTGCGATGAGAAATGATTCCTTTATTCCGTATTTAGTCACTGCATGTATGTAGCCCTGCACGAGATTGAGAACATTTTTACGCTCTTTCACTGTCCCTACGAATAAGAAATAGCCATTCTCCGGTATCTGAACGGATTCTTCAGGAACAAGTGACACATCTTTATATCCGGCATATACGACTTGTATACGGGATCCTGGTATGCCGAAGAGACGAGTTGTTTCTCGGGCGGTTGCTTGAGAAATGGCAATGATGTTCCGAGCTTGATGGAGCACCCGCCTCGAAAGAAAATCCATACCCATTTCGTTCAATCGAGAACTCAGTGACGCACTAGCGTTTTTCTTGTATGCAAAATCGTAGACGATAACTGTTGCGGGACCCGGTAACAAGAAGGGAGGTGCTAACGGACCGTTGTATATGTAGTGATCAGCATGAGGTGCAAACCAGAGCCCTATATATTTCCAAAAACGTCCGAAACCGACATGGACAACCCGAAATGCATGCAGATTCCGCACTGCAAGCGCATGTTCAAGATCGTTGCTACTGCTTGTGTATACGAGGTACTCAACTCCCGATGGGCGTATTCGTTCAAGTGCCGTAAGTGTTTCCAGTAGAAAAATCTCCAGGCCGGCTGAATTTTTCGAAGAAAACCCGGTAACAATACCGATGGTCATGGCTGTATAGGTTTCTCAAGTTCCCACGTGAGACACTCGACAGGAAGAACGAGCGACAGATACTGATCATAAAAGTGACGGTGTGATGTGATAAATGATTTGAAAAGACGTGCAAATGGATTCCTTGAAAGTTGCGGCCATGCGTACCAAAAGCCGATTTTCTTGAAGAAAAACTGCGTATAGGAGTACTGAGCGAGATTGGTGCCTTCAATCACATAATCAAGAGTGGCGGACGTAAAAAAATGACGGTGCGTCGGGTCAGTTATAGCATCGAGAGATCGGAAATATGGAACTTGAATAACTAAACGTCCGCCTGGCACAAGAATACGGTGTATTTCTCCGAGTGTCTCTAGAACATCCTCGGTATGCTCCAAGAAATGATTTGCGAGTACGAGATTGAAGCTTTCGTTAGGGAAAGGCCAAGGGAAGCGACTGAGATCATGTACCACATCAACATTAGGAAGTTTGAGCCGGTCAATACCGATGGCGCCCGGTAACTTTCGGTTTCCGGAACCTATATCAAGAGCGCGTATGTCGCCAAGAATATTTTCCCGAACAAATCCGCGCTGTGTATAGATGCGTGTCGTCCAGAATGATTGCATATGGTTGCAAGGACATTATACCTGAATGAGTCAGATGCTAGATGCGGCAATACGCTTCTCCACAAAAGCAAGGATGTGCGCCCCGCGAACGCTCCATGAATATTTTTCAGCAAGCGATTTTGCACGTGCCGCTACGGTCGTATTTTCTGAATCATCTGTAGCTTTTTGAACCGCGTGTGCAATATTGTACGGATCGTTTGAAGCTGCAAAATATGCCGTACTTTCGTCGAGGATTTCTCTAAAAGAAGGTAAGTTCATTGCAACGATTGGTTTCCCTGCTGCGAGATATTCAAAAAGCTTCATCGGTGAAGTATAGTGCTTGGAAATTTCAGAAGCCGGATCACCGGTAAGAACGAGAATGTCTGCTGCGGCAAGCCATAATGGCACATCTTGAGGAGGTTGTACGCCGGCAAATACATATTTTTTTGAAGTATTTCGATCCGGCTTAATAGGACCGACAAACACAATCAAATACTCATCCGGCAATAATTCTCCCGCGGCACGTAAATACCACAACCCCTTCCATGGTAAGTCCGATCCGACATATAGGACTATTTTTTTATTGATAGGAAGCTGCAGTTTTTCGCGTACTTCGTTTTTCGACCAGCGAATATTGAAAGCTTTTACTTGTACGCCGTCCGGTGCGTAGCATACTTGCTCAGGAGAAATATTCCAAAGAATGGGAATCTCGTTTGCGAAATATTTTGTAACCGCCACAACCCCTAATAATTTATGCACTGCAGTGTAATACCGTCTCGGATGCCCAGGCTTGATATGTGTCTCCCATATTAATTTGATTGGCGCTGGTAATAATCGTGCAAGTAGTAAAAGCACTTCTCCGCGCATATAGATGACATCAGGAGTTCGATTTTTCTTAATCCATCGCGCTGTTGTAAAAGAAAATATAAATGTCTGAAGTCGGAATGCGCCAGGAATCCAAAGCGGGAATTCGAGTATTGGGATATGCGTGATGGAGAAATTGTGTTCGACTCCGTAAAAATCAAAAGGGTCCTCTGTGATTGGCGTCCGTCGATTTGGGACAACCAATTCAACCTCTGCCCCGGCGTGCGCGAATGCCTCGCACATTTTCATTATCTGAATGCCATGCGCCTTTTCGGTCGGAAGACGAATATTCGCAATGTAGAGTATCTTCATATATCGAAAAATGCTTTCAGCGAAGTATACCAATCGATTGCTCGTGAAAGCTTTCCGCGGAACTGCGAAAAAGTCGTGGAGCTATCGACTGAGTTGCGCGGCAACTCAAACAGATGCGCGTCGGTCCCGATGGTACCACCCGTCACAGTCACGGCAGCACTGAATCCTGCGTGGCGCATTGCGTCGAGCGTCGCCTCTGTATATCGACCCGAAGGGAATGCGAAGATATCGGCGGCCGTATGTGTCAATGCCTGCACAGCAGCCCGAGACATTGCGATTTCCTTCTCAACCTCTGCGGTAGAGAGTTTGTGGAGCTTCCGGTGCGTTACGCCGTGCGGGAAGAACTCAATCAGTCCGCTCCCTTGCATTTCGCGCACCTGCGCCTCG
>JAKAIP010000112.1 GCA_021825025.1 bacterium | reverse complement strand
TGTGGCAAGCCATAATCGTACTGCCTCTTCTGCGTCTTCCGGAGAAAGAAACCGGGCGCCCAGCGATAAGATGTTCGCATCATTATGCTCTCGTGAGAGCCGTACGATATCACTCGGTCCTCCGTAGTACACCGCGGCGCGGATCCCCACAATACGATTTGCCGCTATTGCCTCTCCCTGTCCGGATGCGCCGATCACAATGCCGCATGCTTCTTCCTGTCCGGCTACTGTGCGGGCAAGCGGCACAATATAGTCGGGATAGTCATCGAGAGGGTCCAACGCAGTGGGACCCATATCTTCTAGAGCATATCCCTCGTCGGTGAGAGCATCGATAAGGGATTGTTTGAGGGCAAATCCGGCGTGATCGGACGCTATATATATAGTACGCATACTTATGACAGCTGTGCTCCGGCGGTTTTTACATGGCGCAGCAGCGCATGTGTATATCCCGATTCGTTGTCGTACCAGGCAAGCACTTTCACGAGCGTTCCGCCCACCACGCGCGTCATGTTCAAGTCGGCAATCGATGCATACGGTTGTCCAACGATATCGCTGGAAACCAACTGTTCTTCAGTGACCGTAAAGATGCCATTCCAACGAGGATCGGTAGATGCCTGTTTGAGCGCCGCATTCACTTCCGCTACTGAAGTGGGTTTTTTTGCGATGAAGGTGATATCAGTGATGGAGCCGGCGGCAACCGGCACGCGCAATGCAATGCCATCAAAATTCCCTTGCAATGCAGTGTACGCTTTAGTGACTGCTACTGCCGCGCCAGTAGAAGTAGGCACGATATTTTGAGCAGCTGCTCTTCCTTTACGCAGATCATGTCCCTTGGTCGGTCCGTCCACGAGCGCTTGGGTTGAGGTATAGCTATGCGTAGTCGTGAGCACCGCCTTTTCAATACCGATAGCAGTGTCGAGAATCGCGATGAGCGGAGAAGAGGCGTTGGTGGTGCATGAACCGTTGCTGGTAATCTGGCAGGTACGTAGTGCCTCTTCATTGATGCCCATGAGCACCGTTGCGCCCAGTGGAGAATCGCTATGGGATGGCGCACTAATGACAACTCGTTTTGCTCCTGCGGTGATATGTGCCTGCGCTTTCTCATAGTCAGTAAAGAAACCGGTTGATTCAACCACAACATCTACCCCGAGGCGCTGCCAGGGCAATTGTGCCGGATCCTTTTCGGACAAAAACGTAATGTCCTTCCCTCCTACCTTGAGCCCTCCATTGCCCATTTCGACGGAAAAAGGCGCCTGGCCATACACGGAATCGTACTTGAGCAAATATGCAAAGTTTTCCAAGGAACCCAAATCATTAATAGCGACAAGGTCGATATCTGGATCCATGCTGGCCAACCGAAGAAAACTCCGCCCGATGCGCCCAAATCCGTTAATAGCCACTCGTATCATACGTTCATTCTATATATATGTATTAGTAATCGGTACTTCTTATTATATCTCAGCTCTATGGTGTCGTGCTGGTAGCCGTGGAGGTAGCGGTCGTGGTTGATGTGGTGCTTGATGCAGTCGTAGTGGAGGTGGTGGTCGGCGTGCTGGTTGCGGTGGTAGTGCTGGTGCTGCCGCTTACCACATCTACGATACGGGTCGCTGATGCGGTGTTGCCTGCCGGATCAGTGGCGCTGTAGAGAATGGTGTGTGAGCCTGCTGTTGAAGTATCGATAACTACGCTGCTTTGCGTCGTGGTGGCTCCGCCGTCTACCGATACCACATAGCCGATATTGGGATAGCTGCCATCGCTTACGGTTGCACCGAGATCTATATAGGTGCTTCCTACCGTCACGGTCGCTGGATTATTTCCATTTACCGTAAGCGTAAGCGGTGTAGTAGTGCTTGCAGTGGTAGTCGTGCCGGTTGGTGTTGACGATGCCATAGCAAGCAGCGCTGCAAGCTGCGATTGCGTGATGCAGGTGGATCCCAAACAAAGCTTTTGTGCATATATCGTGTCGGCAGTGATTGTCTGCGCGAGGAGCGTGTTGAATACACCGACGGTCGCATGTACTGCAAGTCCCATCTCCCGTACACCTGCCTGTGCAAGTCCTTGCACGCCCCCGAGCGCTTGCGAGAGCGCTTGCTGAAACGCGGTGCTTGCGGAGGAGAACGTATTAAGAATGTTTTGTACGGTAGATGTTGCGGATGATGAAGCGACCAATGCCGCAATTGCTGTCCCTTGGATGCCCGGCTGCGGATTCACGAATACCGTAATAGTAGTAGTACCGGTCGAAGTTGCTGCCGATTCAAGGGCAATACCTACAGACGGATCAAACGGTCCTGCTTTCATACCGATGCCAGGCTCAGAAGAAAGCGTGATACGATCGCCGATTGCAATGCTGCCACCTTGGAGCACCACCTCGACCGGCACCCGTCCCACCAAACCGACCGGCACTTTATGTATCGCAGTGGAGCTTGCGTCAGAACCGCCAAGCACCAGACCAGGAGCGGTGGATACCACACCGAGGATATTAGTGCTGGTCGTTGCTGTCGTCACCATCATCGCATTGTTTGGATCAAGTGCGACGATAGTACCCGGCGTCAGAGTAGTATCAGTGGTTTGATAGTTTTCTGCGACATCATAGTTGCCGGTATTTGCGGTTTTGTAATAGATGTTTCCTGGGGTATTACCGCACGCAACCGTCGCACCAGCGCCTTGTGAGAAACAGCCGGAACCGACAACAGTGAAAGTGCTTGCAAATGGGGTGCTTGACGCAGTGGTCGTACCGATTGCCACATTTCCTTGCGCGTCAACCGTGAGCGCTGGTGTAGTAGTTCCTTGGTAGAAGGATTGAATGGTCGGTTGCGAGGTGGAAGCATTGCTTGCATCATAGACACCATTTACTTGCTTGACCGCATTGATGAGAAGAAAATCTAATTCGTTGTAGTTGATACCGTATAACTGGGTCGTCGTAGCATCAGTTGGATTCAGTTTTGCATACGTGGTGTATACGAGATTTGGCGCAACTGGCAAGGTGTTCTGTGCAATGAGACCGTAGCGCATAACCCCATCATTCGGCGTTCCCGCAAGACCGTTGTAGTAGTACGTCACTGGATTGAGCTGAGAAACCTCCGAAAGACCATCACCGAAAGATTGAATATTTGTTTTTACCCGCTGGTCGGAGAGACAGCCGGAACCATTCGCATAGAGACAGCCGCTGAAATAGCCGGTACCCCCTACCTGGAGATTGTAAGCAGGATTGGTGTTATTAATGCCAACATCACCATTTGGATTTACTATCATCCTATATCCACCAGCAGTTTGATCATATAAGCCAAAAGCTCCGACAGTGCCTACGCTGCTATTTGATCCTCCGGTTGCAATAAATTGCCAGGTTCTTCCGCTTGTAGAGGTATTAGCAAGTGTGAGATTACTATTCCAGGTATCATTTGAACTAAAATTACCGAGTGTTGTACCACCTGTTCCACCATTTTTCAATACAGAAAACTCATTTGCACCTGGTGCGACATTAATACCAACTGGTCCTCCACCAAACACAAGACCGCCAGTACTTAATCCATGAATATCTGCATACTCAGCGTTATCTGCATTATTTACAAATTGAAGGTATGCAGCATTCGGATTACCCGATGCATCTTTAATAATAACTGCCCCGGTTGATCCGGCATTTGGAGAGACGAATCGACCCCAACCATTAACATCTAGTGTTGCTCCTGGATTATTTGTACCGATACCAACCGTACCATTAAAATAAGTGATACCAGTTGTACCACCGGATACAGTGAGGTATGCAGCTTGATCGTTGCTGATACCTCCACGAAATACAGCATTGGTTTGCGAATAAAAGTCAGTACTTGCTCCTCCATTGGCATATAAATAATTACCCAAAATTTGAACTCCGGCACCATCGCTAGATATCCACCCAGTACCAGTGGGAAACTTATAAGCGCTTGCCTTGACCTCACCTGCAGTGGTGTCGGTAACACCGACACCAAGTCCTCCTGTGAGATAAGTATTGCCTGTCACGGAAAATGTGGTTGCAGGTGAGGTAGTACCGATACCAACCGTGCCATTAAAATAAGTGATGCCGCTTGTACCGCCATCAAGTTCAAGATACGACGCAGTATCATTGTGAATACCTCCACGTGCCTGAATCTGATTTTGGAAATATGGTGTACCGCCTGAAACATAGAGCCCA
>JAKAIP010000111.1 GCA_021825025.1 bacterium | reverse complement strand
TCTCGCACAAGATCTTCTTCAAGATTGAGTACCAATCCATAGACCTCTTTTGGTTCCTGAATAGCACTTTCAAGCGTTTTGCCATGTGCAGTATCAAATCGCACCATTTCTGCCATAACGGCATGATTGAGTCCTTCAACTTCCGCAACACCATCGCTCACACGCGTGACGATGCCTACATTCGCCGGTCGATCAGAGGGAACAAATCCTTCTATCTCTTTTTTAAATTGTTCTATAAATGTATTCATGCGTGTATGAGAGTCTGATAAAGCTCAAGAAGCACTCGGGTGCGCTCTTGTTCCGGAGTATAGTGTTCAGAGCGTGCTTTACGCTCTTCCCGGAGCAACAGTTTTTTATATTCCGCATATATCTGCGGCAAGAGCCGCTCATGTCCGCGAGCTCGCAGTGCTGCAATAGTACGCTTGAGGTACATATTTTCTTCTTTGGGATGCGCTTTGAGTGTCTCGTGGAGCGCGCGAGCGTATTGTAAGGCAGTAGTCATATTATTTTTGTGTTTTCATGGTGCGCTCCATTCCGAGCACAATCAGTTTTGCAACTTCCTCTTTACTTTTTGTGATCGCTTCTCTTTGGAGCTCCGCTGCCTGCAGTTTTGCTTCGCTGAGCATTGCCGTAGCAGCAGTTTCTCCTCGAGCGACAATTTCATGCTCTTTAGCAAGCGCTACCGCCCGAGCATCAGCGATGAGTTTCTCTGCGGTTGCGGTAGCTTCCGTCATTCGTTCGCTCTCCGCTGCTTCAATATCCTTCAAGTGTTGTGCAGCCATCTCTGCGTCTTTTACTCCCTGAGCCACTTTTTCCCTTCGTGCATCAAGTGTTTTCGTAATCGGTCGATACAGGAAATAGGTCAATGCTCCAAGCAAAATGGAGAAATTGATAAGATTGATGACGAGCAGGTGCCAGTCAATACCGAATACACCAAGAACTGAAGCCATTTATGCGTTAGGTGAACTTAAGAATAAAGCCGATAACCAATGCGAAAATAGCGAGCGCTTCGGTAAAGCCAATACCGATGAACATGATGGTTTGTACCTGGCTGGATGCTTCTGGGTTGCGGCCGATCGCTTCAGCTGCCTTACCGAACAAGATACCCAAACCGATGCCCGGACCGATGATGCCTAACCCTACTGCTAGTGCCATTGCTATTGTTTTTGCTGATTCTATATCCATAACGTTCTAAAAACTATTAATAATTACGCATGTGTGTGATGCGGCTCGGTAATTGCTATCTTCACAAAAATAAGTGTCAGTAGCGCGAATACAACAGCCTGCACAACCGCAACGAATGTCTCGAACATGAGCAGCGGCACGGGAAGAATATAAGGCACAAAGAGTGATACGATAGCGATCAATACCTCTCCCGCGAAGATATTGCCGAACAATCGAAACGAAAAAGACACGAGGCGCGCAGTATTACTGATTAACTCCATGAGTCCGACAAAAAAACCGATGACGCCTCCCTTGAAATTAACAAATTTTGAAGCGTATTTCAAGAAACCGAGCGTTGTAATGCCGGTAATTTCAATGACCACATAGGAAATAATCGCCAGTGCGAGCGTTACGTTCAAATCTGTGTTCACCGGTCGGAAAAGCGGAATGAAGTTGCCTTGCTTAGTAAATCCGAGACTGCCAAATATCGGCAAAAAATCAAACAGATTGGAGGTCAGAACGAATAGAAAAATGGTCATGATGAGAGGAAAAAATTTCTCTGCCAAATCCCTACTTTCAAATGTCTTTTCCATGTACTCAAGCACATATTCAAAAAGCATTTCAAAAAAATTCTGCACTTTTCCGGGAATCAGGGTGATTTTTCGCCCAGCTAATACAGCAATGAGGATGAGTACGCCCATCACTACCCATTCCGTAATGAGCGTATTGGGAATAGGGAGACCAAAAAGATTCCCTATTCGCTGTGCTGCAAGCGATATTTCAAGACCGTTGTGCATATGTAAGATAGCCGCATTCTAGCATAAAACATCTACAAGTCTTACTAAAAATAATCGCCGCAACTGATATAGTTGCGGCGATGAAATTCAGAAGTACATAGAAGCAAGTCTATCACTTCTACGAGAAAATCTTCTTTGTTCGCGAGGAGTCTTGATGCGAGTTCCGCGAGCGGTTCTTCGTCCTTGCGGAGGGTTTTGACGATTTTTCTTTCCGTAAATAGCAGTGATGTACCCTGCGGCCCAGGTAATCCGCTTTTCTGTTTTGGTTCGAGTGGATACTTGTGCCGACCAGATAGCATAGGAAGGAAACGCTTCAGAAAGAAGCGACACAGAGGCCGTCGAACAGATGACGCGATTATGTGGATCGTCGGAAATGAGTACGATCTCCGTACTCTTCGGAAGAAGCGAGAGATGATCCAACACTTCTTCCGAAGAGGTGCATATGGAAGCGTCGATACAAGAGACGTACTCCTCTTTCTTTGTATCGGGAAGTGATTGCCATCGTTCCAGGAACGCAGTGAGTACCTCCACGCTGCACGGGTGTGGATTTGCATCGCTGTGAATGACCACAAAGAACACCGCTTCAGGTATCGCCAACCGTGCACCGGCTTGGTCTTGCGGAGTAAGCGTAAGTTCCATGGATACTCCTTTTCTCGTTTGGATATAGAAAGAACTTTCCAGCCATCCTGTTTCAGGCGCTGGTGCAAAAAAGTTTTCTTGCATCAGAGTCCGAACAAAAAATCTCCGGTGGGCCCGGAGATTTGGTTTCTATGTTGTGTTTATTACATATCTCCCCTATCTCCGCGTAGTTCCTGTAAGAATGGTAAAAATACCCATCCAGCAGGTGGTAACGGTTGTAGTGAAATATGTTGCACTAGAGTGCATACGTTTTACCCTATCGAGCAAACAACAGTCTGTCAAATAAAGATATACAGTCCTCTCCCTTGAGAGCCTAATTAATTATAGAATTAAGAAATGGAAACTATCACCCTAGTTATAGGATTAATAAACCTTATTTTTATTGTTTTTCTTTATACAAAGTTGGCCGAAATACACTCAGCAATAAATGAACAATTAAAAGATATTTGGGAAACTCTTGAAAGAACTAGAGAGGAAATTTCCTATAAATAACAAGAAACCGCATCGTTAGGATATACACTAAAATAAAGAATGTGGTGGACCCGAGGAGATTCGAACTCCTGACCTCCTCATTGCAAATGAGGCGCTCTACCAACTAAGCTACGGGCCCGCTCTAGTACTTTACAGCATATTATCCACATATTGCAATTTTTGATATAATTTTTTATTGTGCCAGCTATGACCGTATCAGAGTACGAGCAAATGAAACCAGTCGCTAGCGCCTCCCAGCCTTACGAAGAAGTCCAGGATCATTTCATAGAGCGAAATGGCCTTCGTTATGCCGGTACACATCTCATTATCGATCTGTATGGCGCAGATCATCTTGATGATATTGCATATATTGAAGCCACACTTCGAGAATGTGTAACCAAAGCTAGAGCGACCTTGCTACACATCCATCTCCATCACTTCGAACCAAATGGGGGTGTATCAGGTGTTGCAGTATTGGCAGAAAGTCATATTTCCATTCATACATGGCCTGAATACGGGTATGCAGCTCTTGATGTATTTATGTGCGGAAATGCTGAGCCACAAGCTTGTACCCCGATTCTCCAGCAAGCATTTCATGCAGAACGTATCGAAGTGCAAGAATTACTCCGCGGTAGTAATAATTAGTGCAGTGCCTTTTTGTTGATTTTTGATTATGATGGCATTGCTGCACCCTTAGCTCAGTTGGTAGAGCACACCCTTCACACGGGTGGGGTCGTAGGTTCGAGTCCTACAGGGTGCACCCGTCTTTAGTACGGATGTTTGAAAAACGGAGTGTGGTATAGTGGCATTACGTACGCTTCGGGTGCGTAAAACCCGAGTTCGATTCTCGGCACTCCGACGGGCCCGTAGTTCAGTGGTAAAATGCTGCATTCGCATTGCAGAGGCGCGAGTTCGATTCTCGCCGGGTCCACATCGGAGTATCATTTGAATAACAAAGGAAGTTTTACTAGTATAGCAATCGGCTATTACGTTCTTTGTTATGCAAGGAGAACTGAGTGTTCAAAAAATATCTGATATTTCTACTGCTTGTGGTGCCTGCCGCCTGCGGTGGTGGAGGTGGTGCTATGACACCACCCACT
>JAKAIP010000110.1 GCA_021825025.1 bacterium | reverse complement strand
GTATAGCGCGGCGATGCCGTGCTGGGGGCCGACCCATCCGTGGTGTAGTAGATGGTCGAACCAGCCGTCGCATCATACAGGCTCACCGCTTGAGCGGCGCTGTACTCACCCGCCGGCAGCGAGAACATGAATACCGTCCGCAAGCATATCTCGCGAGCGCGCGGTGGCGGACTCGCGGCAGCAGCGTATCCGGCGCAAGTGATTTCGCTTGTCGTCTCTGACGTTCCTGGAAACGATGTCGAATACATCGCATCGGGACCCACTGTACTTGATACCTCGACCATCGCCGATGCTGACGCGATTCTCACTCGCTATGCGATTCCATCCTCGTTACGTATTAGCTGTATCGAAACGCCAAAGGAGCAAAAATATTTCGATCGTGTGACGACGACGCTCTTTTTAACAAACCAACACGCACTTGCGGCTATGCATGCCGAGGCGACACGACTCGGGTATATCGCCACTGTTATGAGTGACCATATCGCAGGCGATGTTCGTGATGTCGAAAAAACGATCCTCGAAACACTCCATACCGTACCCGCCAAAAGCGTCCTCCTCTACGCCGGCGAGACCACGGTGACCCTCGGTGCCAACCACGGAGCTGGGGGACGCAATCAGGAAATGGCCCTTGCCGCACTTGCAGATATCCACGACGACGAATTGATTCTCCCCTTTGCATCCGACGGTCACGACAATACCGATTGTGCAGGAGCGATTGGCGATGCCGTCACTCGAGAACACGCACGGACCCACAACCTCTCCATCACTGAGCATCTCGAAGGACACAGTGCGTATGACTTCTTCACTGCGACCGGTGATGCGCTCCTCACGGGGTATACTGGATCAAATGTGTCCGATCTTATTATCGCTATTAAAAAGTAACTATGACTGATCCTTTTATTCTCTGGTTTGAAGATATCAGTATGGACAACGTCGCGCAGGTCGGCGGCAAGAATGCCTCGCTTGGCGAACTCATCCGTGCCGTTGAACCAAAGGGCGTGCGCATCCCACACGGCTTCGCTATCACTGCGGCCGCCTACTACCACTACCTCAAGGAGACCGGACTCGATCTCTTTATCGAAAAGACCCTTGCCGGACTAAATACTAAAAATCTGAAAGAGCTTGCTCGCTGCGGCAAACTCATACGCGAGAAGATGCGCGTGACCCGCCTGCCGGCTGACCTCGAACAGGCTATCGTGACTGCGTACGAGAAAATGGAACAACAGTATGGGAAAGGGACTGACGTGGCGGTTCGCAGTTCAGCCACCGCTGAGGATCTTCCTGGTGCCTCCTTTGCCGGAGAACAAGAAACCTACCTCAACATACGCGGAGCAAAAGATGTCGTGCGTGCGTCGCTATGGACAATGGCCTCCCTCTTTACGGACCGGGCCATCTCGTATCGTGCTGATCGTGGATTCGATCATATGAAAGTCGCTCTATCGGTTGGGGTACAGAAAATGGTACGCAGCGATAAGGGCGCGTCGGGTGTTATGTTCACCGTTGATACCGAAAGCGGGTTCCGTGACGTCGTCGTCGTGAATGCTACCTATGGTCTCGGTGAAATGATTGTGCAAGGATTTGTGACTCCCGACGAATACCTTGTGTCGAAATCGAGAATCGGCAAAGTTGCGTCACCTATCATTTGGAAAAAAATCGGCACCAATGCAAAGAAGATGATCTATGCCACCGGGAAATCGGCAGTCGAACAGACCAAGATCGTCGCAACGCCGCCGAAGGATACCGAGCGATTCGTCCTCACGGATGAAGAGATCATCACCATGGCTACCTGGGGAGCTACGATCGAGACTCATTACTCAGAGCGCGCGAAGAAATGGACGCCGATGGATATGGAATGGGCGAAAGATGGTATCACAGGAGAACTCTTCATCGTGCAAGCACGCCCCGAGACCGTCCAGGCTGATCGCGATATCTCAAAACTCGTCGAATACACCGTCACTGGCCAAGGGAAAGAACTTGCGCGAGGTATTTCAGTTGGCGCGAAAGCTGCGACCGGCAAGACTCACCTTATTCTGAGTCCGAAACAAATTCGAGAATTCAAACAGGGCGAGATCCTGGTAACCACGATGACTGACCCTGACTGGGAACCTATTATGAAGATGGCGAGTGCCATTGTGACTGACGAAGGTGGTCGCACGAGCCACGCAGCGATTGTCTCGAGAGAGCTCGGTCTCCCTGCTATCGTCGGGGCGGGCAACGCTACCAAAGTCTTTAAAAAGAGCACTCTCGTCACGGTCGATACCACCGGGAGCGCCGGCATTATTACTGCCGGCAAAGCGAACATCACTGTGCGCGAACATGCTCTCGGGACGCTTCCAAAAACAGAGACGAAAATTATGGTGAATATCGCTTCACCTGATATCGCGCTTGAGAATTCATTCCTGCCCGTCTCGGGAGTCGGCCTCGCACGAGAGGAGTTCATTATCGCCTCACACATTGGCGTCCATCCGCTGGCGCTACTCAATTACAAAAAGCAGCCACCCAAAGTCCGTGCCGCGCTCGCACAAAAAATGCGCGGATGGAAGGATCCTGTTGATTTCTACGTCGACAATCTCGCGTATGGCATCGCGAAGATTGGTGCGGCTTTCGCACCACGACCCGTCATCGTTCGCTTCTCCGATTTCAAGACAAATGAATATTCGACTCTTCTTGGCGGAGAGCCTTATGAACCGCAAGAAGAGAATCCTATGCTGGGGTGGCGTGGTGCCTCACGCTACTACGACCCGAAGTTCAAAGAGGCGTTCGGTCTTGAGTGCCGTGCACTTGTGAAAGTGCGCACCGATATGGGACTCGATAACGTCATTCCGATGATTCCTTTCTGCCGCACAACACACGAAGCAGAACAGGTGCTCGCGAGTATGGCGGAATACGGTCTCGTTGCAAAATCACTTGCAAAAGGCGCTGAGACAACCACTCCGGTCTATATGATGTGTGAAATCCCGAGTAACGTACTCCTCGCCGAAGAATTTCTCGATCTATTTGACGGCATGTCGATTGGGAGTAACGACCTGACGCAGCTCACGCTTGGGCTCGACCGCGACTCAGGCATTGTCACCCATATTAGTAATGAAAATGACGAAGCAGTCCGTGCACTCATCAGCCAGGTGATTCGCAAGTGTACCGCCCGCGGGAAATATATCGGCATCTGCGGACAAGGTCCTTCTGACCTCCCTGATTTCGCAGCATTCTTGGTGCAAGAAGGCATTGAAAGTATGTCGCTCAATCCTGACTCCGTCGTGAAAACGATTGAGCACGTTGCAGAGATAGAGGAGAAACTCTCCCGCTAGCGTATGCGTCTCGACACAGTTCGTGCTCGTTCAATACTCGACACTCGCGGACGTCCCACGCTCGAAACAACTCTCATCGCCGGAGAACTCACCGCGACTGCCTCAGTCCCTTCAGGGAAAAGTACCGGGAGTCACGAGGCACTCGAATTGCGCGACCCTGACGGGAGTGTCGCACAGGCTCTCGCACATGTCACCGGAGAGATTGCCGGTGCCCTCACGTCGCGCGAATTCGCTACCCCTGACGAGCTCGACGCTACACTCATTGCGCTTGATGGGACTGAGAATAAGTCGCGCCTCGGCGCAAATGCCATTCTCTCGGTCTCGATAGCGACACAACGCCTTTTCGCCCAAGCGACAGGACAGCCACTCTGGAAAGCTATCGCGCTGCGCGCGAACACACCATCCCGAGCACCCCGTCTCTATGTGAACGTGATGAATGGCGGTGTCCATGCAAATTTCCAACTCCCGTTTCAAGAATATATTCTCGTCGTCGACGGGAAGACAAGCGACGCCCTGCCTCTTGCACAAGAAGCTTTTACGAAACTCGGTGAGCGGCTCGGCACCGGCGTCCCAATGGGCGACGAAGGTGGCTATGCACCCACGTTTGACACTCTCGAGAAACCATTTGAACTTCTGAGCGATCTTGTGAGTACACTCCCTGGCACCTCGATTGCTATCGATGCGGCCGCAAGTGAACTCTTCCAGGGCGGCCACTACCAGCTTCTCGGGAAGTCGTACACTGCCGACGAATTGGCAGCGGTCTACGAGCAACTCATTTCGCGCTTCCCTTTCCACAGTATCGAAGATCCGTTCGCGGAGGACGCACATACCGACTTTACCGAGCTTACAGCCCGCCTAGGAGAGCGGGTACTCATCGTCGGCG
>JAKAIP010000109.1 GCA_021825025.1 bacterium | reverse complement strand
CCGAGAACCGCGTTCGCATGGACGATGCGATGGCCATTGAAACCCTCCTCAAAGACAAGCTATTCGCACGAACCATCACCGTCAACGCAGGTATTGATGACGACAACGAATCATCCGTGTCCCAATCCGGCATCTCCACACAGCCCGCAAAAGGCGTAGACAATGAACACTCCCAACGTCCGCTCCACGCCTTCCGGTCCGCATTTAGGAATATGGCACTCAACGCGAAGATACCGACTGCTGCCCTACTATGTGTCCAACGCCTCCCTAACGGCAAATACCTACGAGCACTCGAACCAGCAGACTACAACGAGCTCGCCTCCATCGTCATCGAAGTCTTCGGCGATACCGAGACCGAAAACGACCCAAATACGCTCATCAATCTCCGCGACGGCCTACTCGGCATCCAAACCCACTAAACCACTGTATACACCATATACACCGCCGAGAACATCGATGTCGCCATCAAGTCGACCCGATTTCGATATCGATACCGTCGACTATGCGCAACCCTTAGCATTTGCCATCCCGTTGTTGCGGTCGTCGGCGTTTCGTCTTTCCACCGTCGGTTGTCGTTGTTGTGGGCGACTGTTTTAAGTATGCAAAATGTCAAATGAGAAGCTTGTCCCAATGAGGCCGTATGATCTTACTGGACGCAATCTTGATGTTCCGCTTGAAAGAGACTACAAGATGTGGTCGATGGTCCTCACGACTACCGTACTCGAACGTCTTCATACGCTAGACGGGAGGGTGCCCGGATTCGGACCAGTTGATACCGAATCGCATATGTTCAACCACAGGGATCTTCTCGGAGCGAAACTATATCTTATTCAGCAGGCCCTTAAGACCAGAAACTGGTACTTCAGACAACAGCTCATGCCACCAACGAACGCGGTAGTTCCGGACGTCGCCAATTTCGACTTCACCCTGTATTTCGGCCAAATTTGGTACCATGAGCATGCCCGATGCGCAGCATCGGGCTCATCATGTCTCCCATCGTTTGTGTGCCCTTACCGAGGAAGTCGTAAGTACGAGTGGGTGCACGGCGAGTCCCACCACGACAGACATAGTGAACTTAACATGAGCATGAAGGATTTGGCGGCAGCGATCGACGAGATCTACGTCAGGAATGGTTTCCTGCAGATGAGATTCACCGAAAAAGAGATGGACCCATTGGAGAAAGCAATCAGCGACCTTCAACATCGACAGGCATCTTACATTGCCTATTGGGAGGCCAAGCTGGACAAGTCGCACCGAGAGGGCTACCTTCTTCTCTTACGCAACATATACATCGGTAATTTCGGGGACGCACTGACGCTTTTCAAGAACACAAAGATGGACAGAGACGAAATATTCGGGGTAATAGTCGACATGATGACTAATTACCTACTCATTGATAGCCAAGAAGCGTCCATCGGCAGCGTGGCATTATCTGATGCAAGCGCGTTTATGAGATACATCTTGGAGCGCGACGCCCGAAATAGGGATGCAGAGTCCGCTTTAACGCTGGAAGATGAGTCCACAGGCGAAAACATCTTCTTTTACGCACAGTCGAGCAGGATGTTGCGCCTCGTTATCGATATTATGTATGCGCGATTTGGCCAGGCGGGCGTGAGCCGTCTCATCAACAAAGAAAACGTGCAGGGCGACCGACCACTCGATGTAGCCCTAAGGGACAGGGCCGGCGAGACGACAATCCGAATGCTAATCGACGCCGGAGCCGACACAACAGATTACTACACAGCCGTCGATGTCTATCCTTTTGTCGAAAACAACATCACTCTCCCTCGCAGATTGATCGCTGCACACGACTATATCGTTCACTTCGGGCACATACTGAAAACTGATCACCACGAGCTCGTGGAGTTAGCCAACAACTGCATTTACGTCGACAGCGAGCTAAGGAACGCACGAGATCTCCATCAGTTTCGTCGCGTGCTACCTATTCTGCTGCAAATCGGCCTTAACCTATCCTACAAAGAACGCTTCGACCTCTTGCAAACTATGCTTGACGACAAGAAACGCAGGATATACACCCTTGACAGCAACAGCCACGAACGGACCGACGAAGCCTTATTGATCAAAATCATCCTCAACCAAGACGTGAAAGACGAAGTCTGGGAAGGCGATCTCCTCAAGAACTCTGCCGCCGTCATCCCGTTGAACAACGGCGAACACGTATTCTCGAGAGCCACTAACCCTTTCGCATTGCAGCTACTTTTTGAACACATCGTCGAGAAATACGGAGACGAAGCGCTTAAAGCAATCATCAACGAACCGGAAGACAACGGAACATATCCTATCATGTTTCCAGTGATGCTCTCTCAGGTGGAGGCCGTCGATGTCTTCCTTCGGTACGGCGCCGATCCACGAAACGCGTACAGCCACCTGCTCACAGGCGAACAGATCGTTGAAAGCGAACAATCAGAACAGGTGTGGACACTAATCAGATGCGCGATATCGGCAAATCCGAGCACTGAAACAAAGACTCCATCTGTTGACGAAATCGTGGCGTTATCGCCGTCCGAATACACCGATGCCTACAATGATATGCGCATCCCCACTGCGTTGATCATCAATGCGAGCGTATCACAAGCGAATTACGCCGCTGCAGGCATCGTGTCGTCTACGCGGATAAGTGCGTACGAGCTGGCTAGGGCATCGGAAGAACGCGAAATGAAGATCAGACGAAGCGACTGGTTCAGGCTCCGTGTGTTCATCGCTGAATCGTCAACGGTCCCATGTAGGGAACTCTCCGAGAGACCATTGTTCATGCGCCACCTCGAATTCCTCGCTCGCCGACATCTTTATATGTTGCGTCCATATGGCTACATTCCAAAGTCGCCCCGAGACGTCGATATGTCCGACAGGGAAGTACTCCTCGACATCGCTGGTATTGCTGGCCTTTCCTGCATCACCGGCATGCCCGGGACATCCAAGGAAATCAAGCCGGCACCTAAGAGAACAACAAAGAAGACATCAATTATTTCATGCAGCGACTCCTTACTAACTTTTCTTAAGCCACTGTATGGCTGGACATTCGCGTACGATGAAACATCCATGCTCTATTTCATACGTCGACCTTGATCGTATAATTGTATACATGCCCGGCAGAAAATGTCCGAAGACTTAGGCGAACCGCTGATCAGAAATCCTTCCTCACGGCCCACCAGGATGATAAATCCACGCCACCGAAGAGTCAACGAGCAACCACCGATAGCTACTTCCAACGAAGAAGCGAACGTGAATGTACCGCCTCGGACTGCTGCAGGGGAGCGACCACTGGCATACCAATGGACTGGGGCACGTCCTCTCCGCGGCGAAGAAGCGAACGTGAACATGCCACCCGCTCGGGCCGCGATAGCCGGGCTACGGATTCCATCCACGAGGCACACGGCTAATGTCGACTATCGGTACGTATCGGACAACTTGCTGAATCCAAATGTAGGCGAAGTTGAGCTTTTGGGTCTCTATTATAACAAGTCAGGCCAACTCGACTCGCCGTTGCAAAAGATTCCTCTGCGCGACTCAGTAAGACGGCTTTTCCTAAGCAAACTGGCGACTCCAAGTGTTGTCGACGGCCAAGTCGTCAGCGCCATGGATAAACATCAGCTCCTCAAGTTCTTCGCCGAACAACGCCATACCCGCATACGATATCTCCAAGACACCGGCACACCACTCAACGACGAAGCACTCGTCTACGACACACTAAGCAATCACACATTCCCTACAATGGACATCACCGTTAACTTGAGTGGAACACCAGCTCCCGAAGCTAACCGTAGACAACACAGTGCTGTTTCTCCCGCGGGGTCAACGGGATCATTTGGATGGCAAGATGTTGAATCGCGTAGCATGTTTGAATCGCTCCTGTCGCGTATGACGGATAATCCCAGCGTGTCCACCGAAAGCATACTTGGCTTGACGAGATGGGCATCCGGTAGGCTCACGCTTTCCGTATCACAAGCCGAGTACGACGCGATTGCTTCTTTTATCGTTAGGAAGTTTGCCGACGACGGCGCATCCGAGAGTATGGATCCGGAGAACGTTGTCCGTCTCCGCGATAACGTGATTGGTCGCCATGCGTGAAAATGACGTCGTCTTTGTCGTTGCCCGACGATCCACCCGAGGACACTGGGTCATCAGTGGATGGCCGATTATCGCGATCAAGCTCGGCCAGCGGTATCGGCTCC
>JAKAIP010000108.1 GCA_021825025.1 bacterium | reverse complement strand
ATCTTACGGTCGGTCTCTTCGAGAAGCGGTGGCTTGTTCTCAAGTGCAATACGGAGCCCCGATGCCGCTTCATCAATCAAGTCAATTGCCTTGTCAGGAAGGAAGCGATCGCTGATGTACCTGGAGGAGAGCTCCACTGCTGCGACGATTGCCCCGTCAGTGATCCGCACTCCATGGAAAAGCTCATACTTATCTCGCAATCCACGCAGAATAGCGATGCCGTCCTCCACTGAAGGCTCTTGGACAAATACCGACTGGAAACGTCGCGTGAGTGCCGCGTCTTTCTCAATATATTTCTGATACTCTTTGAGCGTTGTCGCCCCGATGATGCGAATCTCGCCGCGCGAAAGCGCTGGCTTCAACATATTCGACGCATCGAGTGACCCTTCAGCGCCGCCAGCACCAACAAGCGTATGAAGCTCATCGACGAAGAGCACCACCTTTCCTTCGGCACGCTCGACCTCTTTCATAACGTTCTTCATGCGCTCCTCAAATTCGCCACGGTATTTGGTGCCCGCAATCATAAGACCGAGATCGAGTGAGAGCAGCTCTTTCCCTTTCAGGGATTCGGGAACGTCGTTCGCGGCCATACGCACCGCAAGACCTTCCGCAATCGCCGTCTTCCCCACACCAGCTTCGCCAATAAGCACTGGATTATTTTTCGTGCGGCGCGCAAGAATCTGAATGACTCGATTGATCTCACTGTCACGCCCGATCACCGGATCGAGTTTGTTCTCCGCCGCCATCTTCGTAAGATTGCGCGCATACTTTGCGAGCGCACGGAATCGGCGAGGCTCAGTACCTTGGCCATCCTTCGAGCTCTTGAGCTCCTTCAAGATAGCGAGGGCTGCGTCGCGTTGTATTGAAAAGCGCGCGAGAATATCGCTCGCAGGACCTGGGAACTCGACAACCGCGAGAAATAGGTGCTCTGTCCCGACGAACGCATCGTTCATACGTGCGGCAATCTTCCCGGCAGCTTCAAGCGCCTGAGCGAGTTCGGGAGTGAGGTAAATTTGATACGACGGAGAGAGTACCGAGGCGGTCTCAGGAGCTTCCAGATGCTCGAGCACGGCATCTGCAAGCATGATCGTATCGATCTCCATACGATCGAGAATCGAGAACACGAGCGACTCCTCTTGGAGCACCAGAGCTGCAAGCAGGTGAATCGGGGAAACGTGGTTCTGGCCGCGCTCGAGAGCGAGTTCGTGGGCGCGTCGCACGGCTTCTTTGGCTTTGGTAGTGAAATTATTGAATGGGGGCATATAGTAAGAATGTATTATTTTACCGCTGCAGTTGACGTCGCACTGGTTGACGTAGCAAGAAGGAGTTCTTTAATCGCATCAGTTGCGATGAGGAACCCGGGAGTGATGCCGGTGCTGATACCGATAAGATTACCTGAAAGATCCACGGCGGCACTCCCGGCACCAATATCAGGGAGCGTGGTGTAGATACCTTTTTCACCGACACGAGCGACGATACCAGTCGAAGCGGAGCCATCGGCACCAAGCGCGAGGGTCGTCTCGCCAAGCTTCAGATCCCCCGCGGCGACGAGTGCTGGCGACGCCATCTTCGGCAATGTCGCACTGTCCGCGAAACCGTAAATCACAATGCCCTTCCCTTCATGCGCAATCGACGCTGGAATACGGTGTCCGTCGGTAAACTCTACGAGTGCCTCCTTGGGCAACCCCTCTTGTGCGGCAGTGACAATCGCACGCGCCTTTGGCAGATACGTACCGACACTGAGCGCAGGCGTCGACGTACTTGCATCGGTTGCGTAGATAGCGACAACACGCCCCGCATCAGCACCGATAGCGGCAGTGACCAGATCTTGGTTCGAGGGAGCTGGTGCCTGCACTGCCGTGATCGGCGCAGCCGCAGCTACCGTTTCGATCGTATGCTCAACGACACGATTCACCGTCTGCGTCACAAATGCCGGTGCATGATCAAGAAGCGAAACAGTGAGGATACCTGTTGCGATTGACGTCACGAAATTCACAAGAATCGTGAGCAGTATGAGCTGAGATTTTGAAAGTTCCTCGATATTCATATAGTGAATAATGCTACCTCTGTCTATTACTGTCAATAAATGTAATCGCCGAAACGAGCGCTCTCCCAAAAGCCTGCAATTCTCTTGCGCGTACCGCTGGTCCCCACGAGATACGGAGGGTCGCAAGTGCTCGTTCCCGGTCTCCCGTGAGAGCAAAAACAGCGCGGGAACCATCTTCACTATCAGTCTCGCAGGCACTCCGTGTCGCTATGGCATAGCCTTCTTCATTCAGAAGGGCGACAAGGTAGTCAGTGTCGCGGCCAGGGAGCGACAGATTCAGGATATTTGGCACCTGTGCTCGCCCCTCCTGTATATATACGCCCTCGACTCCCTGCATGATGACGGCAATCAGCTCACGCCGCGCTTGTGCAGCAGATGTTCGGAACGCATCGCGACCGCTTGCGGCAAGAGAGAGCGCGCGAGCAAAATGGTGCGCCAGCTCGGGAGCTTCGGTCCCCGGGTGCAAGCCTCGCTCTTGTCCCCCTCCTCGATACAGCGGGACAAGAGGGATAGTTCGATGCGCAACAAGTACGCCGCACCCACGAACTGTGCTTACCTTCGACGCATCGAAAGTGAGGAGGTCGGCACCGAAATGGTCGCGAGTTATTTTCTCCGTCCAGGGCGCCTGACTTGCATCGATATGCAGGAGCGGACGTGGGGTCGTCCGACCGGCGTGCAGACGCTTCACAACCTCTGCCACCTCACGCGTGTTCCACACGACTCCCGTCTCACCGCACACAGCATCCATCGTGATAAGTACCGTCTCGGGCCGAATCATTGCCGCAAGAGCAGCAATGTCGACCCGGTACTCCCGTATCGGCAAAGCCTCGATCGACACTCCTTCCTGCGCGAGCAGCCCCACATTCTCTACAACCGAAGCGTGCGCTGTTGGCAAATACAGCACGTGCATATTATTTCTCCCTGCGGCATCAGCCCCAGCAAGGAGACGCCGCGCATGCACAGTCCCGAGTATTGCAAGCGCATTGCTCTCAGTCGCGCCGCTGGTGAAAATAATGTCGTCTGTCTGCACTTCGATACGACGAGCAAGTATTGTCCGCGCGTCCTCGAGCATCGCTTTCGCACGACGACCTTCTTCATGAGGAGAGGAGGGATTCCCCGCCACTCCTGCCGCCACATCAAGATAGTGTCTCCTCTTCCACAACATACGGTCTATTCTACACGATATTGCAATTGCGTCATTTTCGTGATGAAATAGAGCCATTATGGCGCGGACTACACGACCGCCCGTCATTGCGGTGATGGGTCATATCGATCATGGGAAATCGTCACTTCTGGACTACATCCGGAAAGCGCACGTTGTTGACGGCGAAGCCGGCGGCATCACCCAACACGTCGCTGCCTACATCGCGCTCCACAATGAACGTCCGGTCACCTTCCTCGATACGCCCGGTCACGAAGCTTTTAAAGCCCTCCGTACCCGCGGTGCTGCTGCTGCGGATATCGCTATTCTTGTCGTTGCTGCCGACGAAGGCGTGATGCCACAAACTCTTGATGCACTCGCAGCTATCACTGAGTCAAAGATCCCGTATATCGTCGCGATTACGAAGATCGACAAAAATAATGCCGATGTCGAACACGCGAAAATGTCGATGGTTGAAAACGGCATCTACATCGAAGGCATGGGTGGCGATATTGCTTATGCACTCGTCTCCTCGAAGACCGGCGAGGGAGTGTCCGATCTCCTTGATCTCGTGCTGCTCTCGGCTGACCTTGCTGATCTCACTGCTGACCGCGACGCGACCGCGACCGGATATGTCCTCGAATCGACTCAGGACCCGAAACGCGGTGCCTCAGCGACCCTCATTATTAAGGATGGCACGCTGCGGAAAGATGGCTTCGTTGTCGCAAGTGATGCGTATGCTCCAATCCGCTTCATCGAAGACTTCCGCGGCACTCGTATTGAAGAGGCAGGACCGTCTGAACCGGTGCGTATTTCTGGCTTCAGCAAGCTCCCTGCTGCGGGGTCACTCTTTAAAATCGTCTCGAGTAAGAAAGAAGCGGAAGCCGCAATTGCCGACGTAAAGGACGCAACGAAACTCCCCGAGCGAAACACGCTTCAAGAAGGCGTTGTCGAACTTCCTCTCATTGTGAAAACTGATGTTGCCGGCTCGATCGACGCCATCGTCAACGAACTGAAG
>JAKAIP010000107.1 GCA_021825025.1 bacterium | reverse complement strand
ATCATCGTCTCCTGTATATCAGACGGTAGCGGTTCGTGTTTGCGAAGTTCGGCCTGCAAGCGCAAGACCTCCTCAAAGAGACCCGTGTTAATCGCCTTGTTCTCCTTGTACGGGCTCACATGATGCTCGATCAGGTACTTGATGGCGGGCCAGTGTCCTTCGTGGATTTTCTTGAGATGCGCCGTGATACCCACATCTCCGTTATAGAGGAGGCCGAGCTTCTTCGCTTCGTCGACTTCTCTCTTGAATCGCTCGTTGCTCTCATAGAGGCGGTAGAAGGTTTTGGTCGTGAGCCCGGCCTTCTTGCACGCCTCAGTTACGGTCCTTCCTTCTGAAAGGACCTTCGTGATTGTCGTCTCTTGATCACGCTTATGCATTCAGCTTGACCCGCTTCTTCCCGGAGAATTTCTCCCAGCGGTTCATGATGACCTCCGCGTACGTCGGGACCTTCTCCATGAGGTAGCAGCGCCGTCCGAGTGTGTTGGCAGCAATGAGCGTCGACCCGCTCCCGCCGAATGGCTCCACGACGATGTCACCACGCTTGGTGAGCACCTTGATGTACGGGATGAGGATGGGAAGCGGCTTGGTGCCGAAGATGATGGCCTGGCCGGACGACTTCTCATCAGCGGCCACATGCTCGATGAAGTCCGTCGGGCAGATCTTCTTTCCTTTCTCATACGACTCCCAGTGCGGCTTCCCGGAGGTCGCGAAGAGCGCAGCTTCGTACTCGTTCTGGAAGAGCTCCTCCGGTTCCGGCTCCGTGTTGAGCACCACATCACCCGACGTCCCGACGATGGCGAAGTCGCTCTTGTTGAAGAACTTGTACTTCGCCGAGAAATTCTGCACGCGGTTCGAGATGTGCCAGATGATGGTGTTGCGATACCTCCAATGCAGCTCGAGCGCATCCCAGATGGTACGGAGGTTCTTCGGGTTCTCGTACACGATGATCGAGAAGTCCGGCTTCTGGATCTTGGCGACATTCGCCATCCAGAGGTCGGTGAAATTGTCCGGCAGCGTATCCGTCTCGAGGTACTTGCGATCGCGCTTCAGGCCGAATCCTTCGGTCGCCCTGCCAGCACGTTTCTTGCCATGCAGATAGTCGAGGATATACGGCGGGTCGGTGAAGCACATGTCAGCCTTCTCGCCGCCCATGAGCGCAAGCATGTCTGCCTCGACCGTACTGTCGCCCACGTACAGTCGGGAGCCGTCCAGGTCGTACAGATCGCCCTTCTGAGCCTTGATCTCCCCGATGTCGAGCTTCTTCAGCTCGTCAGCAAGTACGAACGGCGCCGGGTTCTCTTCGGACGGAAAGATATCGTCGAGCTCCTCGCTGTCGAAGCCGACGTCTGAGAGAAACGACTCGTCGAATTGCGCGAGGAGCTCGAAGTCCCATTCGCCGACGGCCTTGTTCAATCGAAGGCAAAGATCCCTCTCCTTCTCAATGTCTGAGATGTCGAGGTATATAGCCGGTATTTCCGTATAGCCGAGCTCTTTGAGCACCTCATACCTGAGGTTGCCGCCGATGATGACACCATCGCGTTCTGGAGCGCCATTGATCAAGATGGGGTCGATGTCGCCATGTTCCTTGATGCTATCGCGCACTGCTTTCTTGGTGGTCTCGTCGATGATGCGTGGGTTATATTCCGCGTGGCGGAGCGCGTCGACGTGAACGTATGTGATGTTGAGCCTTTTTTCTGTGTTGTCGTTCATAGTATGATTTTTAGTACTGCGTCGAGACTAAGATGCTCGACGCTTCCTTAATGATAGGCCGAGCAGCTTGACAAAGCCACGATTTATATCTTTAGTTATGTTCAGCTAGAGAGCGCAGAAAACGCCGCATATGCGGCGTTTTCTGCTGTCTTACCCTCCCGTTCCCTTTGATTACGACTTATCAACAACTACCATCCTGTAATTGAGACGATATCCCTTGTTCGGTCCAGGCACGATAAGTTCTTCCGTGAGGTGCAGGGCGTTCGGTGCTCCATTCTTTATTGCCGACATCTCTTGATATACAGACTCGAGACTCGTGCTTCCCACTTTCATCTTAAGCATCTTCCCCGTCATCGATTTCCCGTCTGAAACCGCTAGTACTAACAAGAGTTTACGTCGCATCGGCCGAGTAGAAAGATCGTAATGATACTTTGCGTATGCGCCTTTCTCTTTCCGATATAATCCATCCTTCTTGAGATAGAGTGTCGGCTTCTTCCCTGTCTTACGGAGACCCATCTCCTTTATGAGTCCTAGTCGGTTCTTTTCCAAAAAACCTGCAGCCGTCTCAGCGATCTTATCCGATATCCCAAGATGTTCCGCAGCAGTCATATCTCATACATGACCGAGCATTCCGAGCGTCATTAGCCTGATACGCATAGCCTCTTCGCTTACCTCATATTTATCAGCAAGAAAAGTGACCGTGCTCTGGAGCTGCTCTTCATCGAAGAAAGAATCCGCGGCAATCTTTGAGAAATCCTTGCGTAGGGTTTGACGTGGCATCAGCAACGAAGCTGCGAAGGCATCCGCTTCTCTTTCCTTTTGTGTACGCGGATGCTTCTTGCCATCTCGCCGGTAATCAACGAAGGCTTCGTTGCTCTGATGCAGGAAGAAATGCCCCAGTTCGTGAGCGATGGTAAAGCGCTGTCGGCGCGGATGCTCGTCACTATTGATACCAATAAGAGCGGCTCCGTCCTTGCGTAACAAAAGCCCGGAGAAATCCTTGCTCGGCGCTCTACCGATCTTGATTTTCAAGGCATCCGCAACATCCTCTATGGGAATCGGGATTCTCTGAATCTCGACGTGCTGGAGCAGTGAGTCTGCAGTCTGTTCTATTTCGGCTATACGCATATCATTTATTCGGCGCACCGAACATGCCCGCGGCCCATTCCGCAGCACGAGGTTCGGAAACCTTTTCTATTCGGCGCATATCGTATTTTGTAAGTGCATATCCTTCAGGAACCGTCGGGAAAAAATCTGATACTTCACAGTGTAAAACACAGGCAAGCTTCCAAAGCGTACTCGCTGTCGGGTTATTGCGTCCTGTCTCGATTTGCGTGAGCGTCTCACGCTTTATTTTCAAACGCTCTGCGACCTGTCGCGCCGTCAAGCCTGCACCCTTCCGGATGGCGGCGATACGTTCACCAATGTCCTTCTTCAGCTTGAGATCCGCGCTCGGTGTCTCAGCTTCATCTTTGATGGTAGCAGCAGGTTTCGGTTTTGGCATGAAGGTATTCCGTGGAAAACGGGGAACCTACGTTTACAGTCCGTAATGGTGAATTACATTTTGGAAACGTCGGCTACGTTGCAATGTTACGACTCGGCGTCTTACAATGCAAGGGCGCACTTCTGCGCATTACCAATAATCATTACTAAACGGTATGGAAAAAGACGAAACGCAGCACTCGCACGTGCATCTCATCACAGTGTTCCTCAATGGCAGTCAGGAGGAAAATAAGAAAGAGATTCCCGGTGGCGAGTACGTGGTGTCAAAACTCAAGGAAGTGCTCGGCGTACCGGACGATCGCGTTCTTGAGATAGTCAAAGAAGAAGGATTGGTTACGCTCAAGGATGACGAGAGTATTCATGTCCACGAGGGCGAGAAGTTTGCGTCACACGTACGCAAAGGGGGCTCATCATGAGTATCGACGAGTCCCAGATTGGAGCGCTCCGCGACCTTTGTGACGAGATAAGCATCCTTACAGAAGGTCCGCATACGTTTGTGTTCCTGAAATGCCTTCGCTTCCTCTGTGGCGGCAACCCATTGAAGGTGGACGCGCTCCTTTGCCCACAGGAACACAGCAGCTATGCAACTCGCCTGTTCCTCGAGCAGAAACATTCTTATCCCCTATCCGACGGAAATGAGCCGAACTGGCAGGTCCATTCTATCCTCGGAAAACCGTGGCATACATGGTCATGGAAAGACGTCTCTGCCGACCAGACACTACTCGAGATACTCTCGGGGCATCTCGATGCATTCAAATGAAGACTACTTTCAAAATCTCACAAGCTCTCCTGTCCTCAATCCGACAGGATCTTCATCGTGCCCATCCGTTTGCATTCGAACGCGTGGGATTCATCGCTTGTCGTGCTGCGTATACCGCAGACGGCCTGATAATCATGGCGTACGACTACGAACCCGTGCCTGATGACGAATACCTCCGAGACTCGCACGCCGGAGCAATGATGGGATCGGATGCGATTCGCCGTGGGATGAACCTTGCGCTTAACCGAGGTGAAGAAGACGTGTCTTGCATCC
>JAKAIP010000106.1:575-4272 GCA_021825025.1 bacterium | reverse complement strand
GATCCCATGGATTATTATTTGCGCTAAGGCTGGGATGATCAGAACAACACCCTGGAGAATCGCCCATACCGTGAAGAAGGTTCTCTCAAAACGTGAAGCTATCATCGAGCGATCTCTCTATAGACTTGTACCACTTCTCTTGCCATTTTGCTCCACACAAATTTCTCCTTCCGCAACTTGCCTCTTTCGACCATCTGACGTGAAAGCCCCGAGTCAAAAACCACCGTCTCCATTGTTGAGCAGATCGAATCCACACGCTCTGGATCACAATAGAGCACCGCGTTTCCACCGACTTCGGGTATAGACCCACGATCAGAAGCAACAACCGGACACTCACATGCAAACGCCTCAAGGATAGGAAGTCCAAACCCCTCGTATAAGGATGGGTAAATAAAGAGAGCGGCGTTCCGGTACACGAGGTGCAACAACTCATCATTGCCGTTGATGTTTGACACTCTTTTCCCACATCCAGCAGAATCGATCTCAAGCAACTCCTCTTCCGTAAATGGACCGCCACCGAAGCAGACCAAATCAAAGTTTTTCTTCAACTTTTCACTGGAGGCATAAGCTCTAAGAAGGTTTGAGAAGTTCTTGTAACCGCCCCTTGTTCCCACATAAAGAACATAAGGTCGTTCGTGGGCAAAAGAACGAACGTTTGCAGATGACGTCACTTGATCTGGTCCACCCTCATATACAACGCGAATCGTAGATTCGGGAATGTTATATAATTCAATCAGATCCCGCTTGGTCGCCTCAGACACTGCTACGAGTAAGTCAGCCCGTTGAATGGACTGTTTTTTCTCCAGAATTAGCTTCTCTCTTTGCGGAAACTCATTCGCGAAGAGTTCCAAGATCATATCGTGGACGGTGACCACGACTGGACTCCCCCTCCACTCACTCACCGAACTTCCATAATATGTGGGATGATAGACATCTCGGGATCCATAAGAATCACGCGCAAAGGCACAGAATAGTCTCTGGTTGAGTTGACGAAAAAGGCGCCTCGTCTTCGGTAAGACAGCATGACGAATACCAAAGTACTTTGCCATGCTTGCACGATACGATTTCAGGGGATAAGCGTTGATGTGGATGCCTTGAAATACGTGTAATTCGGCTGGCTTTTCAAGTGTAGTTGTATTTCTTATTAGCTCGTAAAAGTATCTCGACACTCCTCCAAACACTTGTCTCTCGAAGGCTCGGTGATCATAGAGTATTTTCATGACATTTAAGACGATATTTCAGAATGAGCTCTTTCACACATAGCGTTACAAAGTAGATAGAGTGGCACCTTAAGCAAGTCACTGATCTACTGGGCACATTATCTCCGTCAACTGTCACGACCCATTTGCTTCACAGTATCTTCGTAGTCTTTTTGTAACAGCGATGGCCTTTTTCCTAGTACTGAAAAGATTCTCATAGACTTCGAACTTACCGCTAGTCGAAACAATAATTTAGACACCCGAGTCTTCGTCAAAAAATGGAAGTAATATCCATCCGAATACAGCTGAAGTCCGAAATCGGATCCCATCGATTCTAAAGTTTTCTTTGTGAAAAAGGAGATATGCTGGCCATGTTCCAGCCCGTAGTACCACCAGTTTCCCGGCCTAGGATTGTAACTCGGAAACAACAAGGTTGTAAAAAAAATGTTTTCAGAATACTTGAGTATCTTTGTCAGTTCATCAACAGGATTTACTAAGTGTTCAAAGACTTCAAACGCAGTTACAAGGTCGAATGAGGAAAGGCGTGAATCTTCGAGCGAAAACCCGTGCGCAAAGATATTCTCACAGCGCTCATCAAACCAGAAATAATTGAAGCCCGCGTCGCGCATAAGACGCACGAAAAGCGCATAACCACCTCCGTAATCCAGGTATGTTCCCCCTTCTGATCCGAGGATGAAGTTTATCAGATTCTTCGTTCGTAAATGCGTCTTGTAATTCCGTTGGACGAGACCAACGTCAGCACGGTTGATAGCAGCCTGGTATGCTTCATCCAGCCAGTAGGGACTCTCCGTACAAACAAAACCACACTGCATACACTGAAAATACTTGACATTATGCTTCAATAAGATGGTTCCATGAGCAAAGGAAACCATACTCGATGAACAGATTTTACAGTTCATAGTGTCAGAATGAATCTACCTTCGTATTTTTCGAAGAGCTTTTTCAAGAATCTCAACTGTTCAGAAGACGTCATCTCAAAGATGCAGGCCAGTTCAGCATTTCCCGCAAACAATTTGTTCCGATCCGGCTGCAAGACATAGCCACGGAGCCAAGCCTCCCCGGGTGTCACCACCGGGTTGTTTAACAGATCGCTTCGCAGAAAGAAGGCATTATTATAGTGGAGTTCTGCAAGATTGTACCCGAAGGTGGAGCATAATTGTACTGCCGCCTGAAGACTCTGCCCAAAAAAATGATCGCCAACCCAAAAATGGTCCTCAATGTATTTTACGGTAAAGAAAATTGGCGGCGGGACACTTTCGTTTATTTCTATACATAACAACTTTGGACGAAAACCAGAGCTCAGAATCTCGGACATCACGAAATGGTCATATCCATCGATATCCAAACTAAGCAGATCAAAATCTTTCGGGACAAAGTTCGCAGCTAGCAGAGCCACCACGTTGTCTGGCGTAACCCGGCAACGACACAAGTTAAGCCCGGGGTACCGCAAGGTGGATAAACTGAGCCTGAAGAATTTTTCGGGGTCGACTTCGACGGCAAGTCCCTTCCATCCTTTTTGCATAAGAAAATGGGTATTTGAGAACGTAACGCCGTCACCCGCCGCTATGTCCACATAGAAACCAACTTCTATTCCGAATCTCATAAGCCATTTTTCTATCACTTTGTCCTCATGAATATAGGGTTTTCCTCGCGGCATCCCGTGCTTTCCGAATACTGCAAACTCTCTCGCCACGTTTTTTAAATAGCGCTTAGGTTGAAACCGCACTTTCACCTCAAAATAACTTTGTGGAAATCTGAAGCGTTTGGCAGCAAATCAAACGCATACAAGGATCCTCAAATCTAGAAGGCGTCTGCGAGAAGTCGAGATGTCAGATTGCAGGTTCTTCAGCAGAGCAGCATAAATGGAGAATGCATTCAGTTTTCACCCTCATGCCTGCCCGGTTTGAATATTAATCGCTTCATCATACCGTTGAAGTGCCTCCGCTCTCTTTCATCAAGCACGCCAAACGCGACGCCACACACCGAGTAAGAGAGCACCCCAAAAACCATTTCAAGTAAGAGTGTATTCGCCAAACCGTCGTGTGCAACCAGTAATATCAATGCCATCGTCAACCCTGAAACAAGAATGTTCACAAAGCGAGTACTGCGCGCAATAGTGCTAATACTGAGCCCTGTAGCTTGCAACACAACTATAAAGCTAATCCCGAAGGCAACCGTCGTAGTCACGGCAGCAGCAACTATCCCAAATGTTCTAATAAGCAAAAGATTCAGTATCAGGTTCACTGCTGCGCCCGTTAATGCTGCTACTGCTATTCTCTTAGTGCGCAACCTGACTTGTAGAACCTGCAACAGTATCTGAGAGCACCCGTACAGCACTGCACCCAATGCCACTATCGGCGGAATGACGTAGCCTTGTTCGGCAATTATCTGATTTGATAGTACAAGTAACAATTGCTTTGAGATCACAATGAGTCCAAAAAAGGTAGGGATTGCCACGATGAGAAAGTATTTGAGGG
>JAKAIP010000106.1:0-565 GCA_021825025.1 bacterium | reverse complement strand
CAATCGACAATTTTCCAGTATCATATAGTCGCGATAACAACGGAGGAAGCATAGTAACGAGTATTGTCGGAACAACAAGAATAAGGCTTCCAAGGGCATATCCTGGGTTGTAAATACCCACTGCGAATTCTCCCAGAAAAAGACCAATGAGAAAACGATCGCTTAAGTTGACAACCCAGTCCGCTACACGCCCGGGAACCAAGGGTAAAGAAAACGAAAGAAGTTTCTTAACTCGATCATCTGGTCCGTGCACACGACCTACCCTACTTCTGATAGATAGATAAATGCCGACTAGTGCAATAAAATTGAGCATTGCCATTCCATCTACCACCCTTGTCAAGTCTCGAGTAAAAATGGCAGTGACAGCTACCACAACAATTTCAGCTACATTTCTCGCTCCTCCAAGTAAAACGTAGGTTCTTATAAACTCACACGCTCTGTAGAACTCTATCACAACCCCGTACATCGAATACAGCGCAACTGCTGCAGCGATATGGAAAGCTATACCCGGTGGCAAATGAAAATACGTAGCAAGATAACTTCCGACTACACCCACAATGAAAAA
>JAKAIP010000105.1 GCA_021825025.1 bacterium | reverse complement strand
ACCGTAGGTCTGCGCGACGATGAACATCGTCGGGAATGCGACTGGCACCGACATAAGGAGAAGGACGATGACGTAATTGATGATCTGGATCACTGGTGCGTTCACGAGAACCCCGAAAACGGTGATGCCGATCGCGACGAACACGTTGATGATGAAGAAGTATTTAATGACGGCGAATATCACCCGCTCCATGTGGGTCGGCGGATGTGCTGTCTCAAGCAGTTTGGTCGTCTGCGCGTAGCGCGTCTTCCGGCCGATAGCTGTCACGCGTGCCGTCGCCTCGCCTCGCCGCACGATGCTCCCGGAGTAGGCATTGGCACCTGCTTCAAGGTCTTGCGGCAGCGACTCGCCGGTAAGGCTCGAGGCATCCACGCTTACTGAACCGTCTAAGAGCGTCACGTCAGCCGGAACCACGTCGCCCGCACGCACGAGCACGAGGTCGTCCGGGAGAAGCTCGCGCGCCGGGATGACCACCCAGGTGCCGTCGCGTTTCGCACGTGCGGTGACCTCAATGGCTTCGCGCAACATTGCAAGTGACTTGTCGGCCGACCGGCGTTGCAGGATATTGATGCCACTGTTCATGAACAGTAGCCCAACAATGATGAGTGCCTCAACGCGACTCCCTGAGAAGTATGTCACCCCGATCATGAGCTCCATGAGCCACGGAAGTGGGCCCCAGAAATTCTTCAAATAGAGGATAACGGGATTTTCGTGGAACTCTGGTAGCTCATTGAAACCGTACTGCGCGCGCAGTGTTTGAACTGCTGCAGTCTGCAGCCCCGCATGCGTACTACTGTCAATCGATGGTAATTCCATTGGCCTCAGTGCTTTTATTTTAGCGCATAACCGCGAAGTTCGAATCCCTTCGCGGTTGAGGCTCGAAGAGATTGGAACCGTTTTGGGAAACGGCTAGAAACAAGGCTTTTGGGTCTGTCCGATACAAAAGTCTTCGGGCGGAGGCGGCGAGATTCGAACTCGCGAGAGGTTGCCCCCTGCACGCTTTCCAAGCGTGTGCACTAGACCGCTATGCGACGCCTCCTAACGAAACGAATATAACACAAAAAAGCTAGTCATTCCCCATAAGAGCTTTGATGCGCTCTTCAATCGGCGGATGCGTGGAGAACAAACGCATGATGAAGCTGCGGGCGGCACCCGGTCCAAAGGGATTAGAAATATACAAATGCGCCGTTGCGGTATTTGCTTTCTGCATCGGCCGCTCATATGCACCAATTTTGCGCAGCGCACTCGCCAATCCTTCTGGATAACGGGTAAGCAACGCACCAGACGCATCGGCGAGAAATTCACGCTTGCGCGATACCGCCAACTGCAGCAGCATGGCAAAGATAGGCGCAAGCACCACAAAGGCAATCGCAAGAATCGCCAGCAACGGATTGCCTCCTTCATTGCGATCCCTGTCCCCTCCCCACCATAAGGAGCGCAGGAAAAAGTTCGATGCAAGCGACACGAATCCGACCAATACCACCGCGATGGTGGAAATGAGAATATCCCGGTTGCCCACGTGCGAGAGTTCGTGCGCAATCACTCCTTCCAATTCATTGCGATTCATCATGGAAAGCAACCCGCTGGTCACTGCGACTGCAGAGTGTTTCGCGTCTCGGCCGGTCGCAAAGGCGTTGGGCGCCGGATCGTTGATGATATAGATGTTCGGTTTGGGAAGGCCCGCGGTGATTGCCAGATTCTCTACCACCTGATGCAACTCTTCATACTGCGCCCTGTCTGCCGGACGGGCGCCGGAGAGCGCTATGACTACCTTGTCAGAATTCCAATAGCTCCAGATATTGGTGAGGAGTGCAAACACAACCGCAAACACCAAAATGCCGGGATTGTTGTAGTACCAGGATATCGCCCACCCAATGGCTATGACCACAGACAAAAACACGGTCATGAGCACCCATGTCTTGGCGACATTTTCATCTTTATGCGTATAGAGCGTAGCCATACAGACAATAGAACAGACGGAAAAACTATTTAAAAGCTTACGTTGACCGGTTCACGCGCAGCCGCATCCGCCTGATCAAGCTGGAAGAATTCCTGCTGGGTGAAGTGGAACGTACCGGCGATCATATTGCCCGGAAAACTTTGCAGCGCGGTGTTGAGATCGCGCACATTGCCATTGTAGAAACGGCGTGCCGCCTGGATTTTGTTTTCCGTATCTTCGAGTTGCTTCTGAAGCTCTAGAAAGTTCTGATTTGCTTTGAGTTCCGGATACGCTTCCGCAACCGCAAAGATGCTCTTGAGCGCTTGCGAGAGCTGATTTTCTGCAGCGCCTTTTTCTGCGGGTGCAGAAGCGCCCATAGCCGCAGCACGCGCTTGCGAAACGTTCTCGAACACTTCCCGCTCGTGCGTGGCGTATCCTTTTACCGTTTCGACGAGATTAGGAATAAGGTCGTAGCGGCGCTTGAGCTGCACGTCGATATCCGCCCATGCTTCTTTGGTGCGCTGTACCAGAACCACAAAGTGGTTGTACATGCTGGCGAGCCACAAGAGCAGAACGACGACAACTCCGAGCGCTATATAGAGGGCAATCATAGGGTGTAACTATAGCACAATGGCTTAGTAATCCATGTCTGGCATGCCGGGTGCTGCCGGTGCCTTTTCTTCCTTGGGTTCCTCGGCGATTGCCACTTCGGTAGTAAGGAAGATAGCCGCCGCAGATGCTGCGCGCTCCAGACCGGTGCGTGTCACTTTGACCGGATCGATGATACCGGCGGCGATCATGTCTCCAATCACTTCTCCATTGACCGCGTCATAGCCGGCATTTCCTTTTGCTTTGCGTACGCCTTCCACGACAACGCCTGCATCTACGCCGGCATTCTGCGCAATCTGACGCAACGGCATTTCCAGTGCCTTGAGGACTACTTCATATCCCACGCGTACATCCGTGGAAAGCTTGTCTTTTCGTTTCTCGAATGACTCCTGCACCTTTTGCGCTGCCTTGATGAATGCAGAACCGCCTCCCGCAACCACGCCTTCTTCAATCGCTGCCTTGGTCGCATTGACCGCATCCTCTATCTTGAGCTTGAGGTATTTCATTTCGGTCTCGGTTGCCGCACCCACTCGGATGACCGCTACGCCGCCGGTGAGTTTTGCCAAGCGTTCCTCGAATTTCTCCTTATCAAATTTAGATGTCGTATTCTCAATCTGTGCACGGATTTGTGCAACGCGATTCTCAATCTCTTTCTTAGCGCCTTTGCCGCCGACGATGATCGTGGAATCCTTCTTGGAGATCACTTTGGAAGCGCGGCCGAGCATGGCAAGCGTTGCGTTCTCGAATTTGATACCGACTTCTTCTGAAATCACCTGGCCGCCGGTCATGATAGCGATATCCTGGAGCATTTCCTTCTTGCGATCGCCGTATCCCGGCGCTTTGATGGCGAGCACATTGAACGTGCCGCGCAGTTTATTGAGTACGAAGGTGGTGAGCGCTTCGCCGTCCACATCTTCTGCAATGACTACTAGATCCTTCTTTCCTGCCTGCGCTACTTTTTCGAGGATTGGAAGCACTTCTTGTACCGAGGAGATTTTCTTGTCGGTAATCAAGATAAGCGGATCCTTGTAACTGGCTTCCATGCGCTCGGTATTCGTGAGCATGTAGGGCGAGATGTATCCGCGATCAAACTCAAGCCCTTCTACTACCTCTTTTTCAATGCCCAGCGACTGCGATTCCTCAACCGTCACCACGCCGTCCTTTCCTACTTCTTTAATAGTGTCAGCGATAATAGTGCCGATTTGTTCTGATTCAGCGGAAATAGTAGCTACTTGGCGCACTTCATCATCGTTTTGAATTTTCTTCGCAAGGCCTTTGAGTGCGAGCACCGCTTCAGCAGTTGCCTGTTCAATACCCGCTCGCACACCCATAGCGCTCAATCCAACCTCCGTGTGTTTCATTCCCTCTTCGATAAGCGCATGGACGAGTACTACTGACGTAGTCGTACCGTCTCCGGCAGTATCATTAGTCTTGGTGGCTACTTCTTTCACAATTTCCGCACCCATATTCTCAAATTTATCCCGTAGTGAGATTTCCTTTGCGATCGAGACACCGTCGTTCGTGATCGTCGGGCCGCCGTATCCCTTATCAAGCGCCACATTTCGTCCGCGAGGACCGAGGGTTACTTTCACCGCTTGTGCTGACTTATCAACGCCTTTTTTGAGAGCGCGACGTGCTTCTTCTTTAAAAAGAATTTGTTTTGCCATACAGAAAAATTTAGTTAAGAACTGCTAATACGTTATTTTCATTCACAATGTAGTATTCAGTGTCGTTTACTTTCACTTCATCGTA
>JAKAIP010000104.1 GCA_021825025.1 bacterium | reverse complement strand
TCCTGACATACGAGCACTATAGCAAAAGGGCTTCGTTTAAAAAACTACTGCTGAAGGTAGGCTTTACCGGCTTCCGAAAGAATGCGACCACGCGGAGAACGCTCGATAAACCCAAGTCGCAAGAGATACGGTTCATAGACGCTCTCAATAGTGTCAGGATCTTCGTGGAGAGCGGCTGCCAGTGCGCGTACGCCCGCCGGACCGCCGTGGAAACTAGTGAGCAGGGTAGTAAGATAGCGGCGATCATCTTTAGTAAGACCAAGCGCATCAATGCCAAAAAGCTTGCATGCTTCGTCACAGAGCTCAAGCGAGAGCGGACGTTCATGGACTTCGGAAAAATCGCGAATGCGCTTCAGGAGGGCATTTGCGACACGGGGCGTCGCGCGGCTTCGTGTCGCGATGCTCTCAATAACGTCACGAGGAGCATGCAATCCGAGAAGCTCTGCCGAGCGCTGAATAATATCGCGAAGGTCTTCGTCCGTATAAAAATCAAGCTGGAAAATGCCACCGCCGAAGCGTGAGCGAAGCGGTCCAGAGAGCTCTGCAATACGTGTCGTTGCACCAACGAGAGTGAAGGGAGGGAGGGCAAGTTCGACGGTGCGCGCAGAGGGACCTTTCCCAAGAATGATATCGAGATGACCGGATTCAAGCGCCGGATAGAGAAGCTCCTCTATTTTATGAGACAGGCGGTGAATCTCATCGATAAAAAGAACAGTGTTTGGTTCGAGGTTCGTGAGTATCGCGGCAAGGTCACCGGCGCGCTCAATAGCTACGCCCGAGGTATTTTTTATCGGGGACTCAAGTGTCGCGGCGACGAGATATGCGAGAGTAGTCTTCCCAACGCCAGGAGGTCCGTAGAACAGGATATGTTCAGGCATGCTTCCGCGTTTTTTTGCAGCGTCAATAGCGACACGAACATTTGCTTTGATCTGTTTTTGGCCAACATACTCGTCCCAGTGACTCGGACGGAGCGCGGCGTCGAGTACCGGAGAGAGGGAAGCAGGGTCGAGGGGAGCTCTTGACATAAAAATATGACGATGCTAAGATTCTAGCACAGTTTTTTGATCTTGTTCATACTCCTCTAGGCAAGGCTTGACGGCTTCGGGCGTTTCCCCAAGGACTTTCTGGTTCAGTACTTCGGTATTGCTGCTGGGAAAATCCTCAGGTGTCTCGTCCACCCGGCATTTATGCCGGTTTTGCCTTGAGGATTATGTACGGGAAGGAGAACGGTCGTCCGTGGGTACACCACGGACGTTTTGCTTTTACTCGCGCGGGAGATCGATAGTGGCAGCAACTTCAGAGAGAGAGGTGGTGCCGGCGAGCGCTTTCAGAATGCCGTCCTGTGCCATGGTGAGGTAGCCCTGTTTTGTCGCAAGTTTTGCGATTTCATGGGACGGCGGGTTATCGCGAAGAAATGTTGCCATCTCATCATCCATAAAAATAGCTTCGTAGACACCAATGCGCCCCTTATAGCCCGTTTCTTCGGCATGGGAAGGATCAGGTTCCCAGACAGTCTCTATATTTTCAGGAATAAGCGAGGTATCCGTGAGAGATTCAAATACTTTCGCAATCATAGCTTTCTCCGCATCAGTTAAAGGACGTTCTTTTTTCTTCTCGGGATCAAGAGTACGCAGGAGACGTTGTGCCATAGATACGGTGACTGCCGAGCCAAATGATTTCGGGTCTGCACCAAGATCAACAAGGCGCGGGAACGTACCTGCCGCGTCATTCGTGTGGAGGGTGGAGAAGACGAAGTGGCCAGTGAGAGCTGCCTGGATAGCAATATCTACCGTCTCCGCGTCACGGATTTCACCAACCATAATGATGTCGGGATCTTGGCGCACGATAGAGCGGAGTCCTTCAGAGAACGTGTATTTCGTTCCTTCAACTTGTGTCTGCACAATGCCATCGAGGTGGTATTCGATAGGGTCTTCAATCGTAATTATTTTTATCTCTGGCTTACTAAGCTCGCGGAGAAACGAATAGAGTGTCGTGGTTTTACCGCTCCCGGTCGGACCGGTTGTGAGGAGCATGCCGTTGGAGCGGCGAATTTCAAGTTCAAGACGAGCGAGAAGCTTCGGATGGATGCCAAGCTCTCGATACGACACTTTAATCATATCGGGGTCGAGAATACGCATCACAATCGACTCCCCATAATTGCCAGGGATAAAGGAAACACGCATCTCTACTTCATTTGTCGCGCGCGAAATACTGAATCGTCCGTCCTGGGCACGGTCGACGATATTTAATTTCACTCCCGAGAGGAGCTTAATGCGCGCATTGAGTTGGCGATAAGTGTCAGGGTCAAAGTGGTACGTATCGGTGAGAATGCCATCAACGCGGAAACGTACAAGCGTACCGTTCTCGCCTGGTTCGAGGTGGATGTCTGACGTGCGAAGTGCAAAGGCTCCTGCAAGCAGGACTTCAAATATGTGAGAGATACGATTCGACGACTTTTCTTTTGTGGCTGTATCGAGTTCCTCGACGAGGAGTTTTCGAGTTGCCCCATGCTCACTCAATTTAGAAAACATTTGATCAAGCACTGAAACAACACCTGCGGTCGACGCGGTCGACGCGGAGAGTTCACTGTACCGAGCGAGAGCTCGTTCGAGACTTTTCTTCGAGACGAGGAACTGCTGCACCTCAAACCCACGATTCTCAAGGTCCTCGACGAGTCGGGGAAGGGCGAGGTTGTTCGGGTTGTGGACAGCAAGAGAAATCGCTTTCGCTATTTTTGCAAAAGCAGCAGCCTCAGCTTCTCGGGCGTCTTCTTCCTTCAGAGAACGGAGAGCGTCATTATCAATTTCTCGTAGGGAGAGGTCGGCATAGGACATGCCATATTTCTCAGAAAGAATACTTGCTACATCCTCCTCCTCGCGTTCGCGCACTTCCGCAATTCGTGTGTCGGTATCGTCAGTATTAAAAGGTAAATCCATACGCCGTATCATACCATCCGCCTAGAGAGTGAGCAGGAGGTACTTGACATAGTACCTACTATACTGTACTATTTCCACAGATTGCCGACCGTATCGGCAAAAAGGGGTCCTCATGTTGAAGATTCTGGTGAGTGCGACAATCGTCGCCCTTCTTGCGGGGTGTGCCATTGGGCCGGTGCCGTATATGGCGGTCCCGGATATCCCGCCAACGATTCGATGTGCCCGGACCGCGTACCCGGTCCCGGTCTGGAACGGAACGGGGTGGCAGTGCGTTACGCCACCACCACAATACCAGTACTACGCAGTACCGCGGTGGTATGTGCCGGTACCGATATTCATTCCGCAGTTTTTCCCGTGTTGTTGGCAGGATCGCCGGCATCACCATTGAAGTGGAGAGCCTCAACGCGCCGGCCTTAGGGTCAGGCGCGTTTTCCTTTTGGGCGGTACAATAGAGCAAATGGAGAAACACATCGCTACACTCACTGAGCTTGAAGACGAGGCGGGTCGTTTTGTCGTATCGCTTTCGCCACGTGAGTCGGGTGCGACGCTTGTGACGCTCTCTGGAGAGTTGGGGGCTGGGAAGACGGCTTTTGTAAAAGCGAGTGCAAAAAAACTCGGTGTTACAGAGACAGTGACGAGTCCGACGTTCGTTCTGGAGAAGATATACCTGCTCGACAGTGGAGTGACCGCATTTAGACGGCTGGTGCACATTGATGCCTATCGCCTTGAGTCAGGGAAGGAGCTGTCTCCTCTCGGTCTCACTGATCTTCTTCGTGATCCAGAAACCTTGATTATGCTTGAATGGCCCGAGAAAGTGTCCGAGTCGCTTCCAGAAGCTGCAGCACGACTCACGATTGTTGCCGAGGAAGATGGCTCTCGCACGCTTAGATATGCATAAAAAAACATCTGCGAGAAAACGCATTGTGCTGCTCGATACGCACGCAATCATCCATCGGGCGTACCATGCGTTACCGGAATTTACCGGCCCCTCGGGCGCGCCGACCGGTGCGCTCTATGGGCTTGTTGCGATGCTGCTGAAGATCATTACGGATTTGAAGCCGGAGTATATAGCAGCCTGCTACGACCTCCCGAAACCAACGATTCGTCATGAAGCGTTTGAAGGGTATAAGGGTACTCGGACAGCTACCGACGATGCTCTCGCGATACAACTGAAAGAATCGCGGAAAGTCTTTGCGGCGTTCTCTATCCCGCTCTACGAGCGTGAGGGATTTGAAGCTGACGATCTGCTTGGTACGATCGCGCACAAACTCAAGGAAGAAAAAGACGTCGATGTCATTATTGCGTCAGGAGATATGGACACACTGCAGCTCGTCGATGACGAGCGCGTTCGGGTATATACGCTGA
>JAKAIP010000103.1 GCA_021825025.1 bacterium | reverse complement strand
GGCGTACTCCTTTGCTTCGTTTAGTTCCTTTTCGGCGACATCGACAGCCTTGGCGGACAATCTGGAGTTCTCGCGGGTGATTGCTTTTTGGTATTCCTCGCGTTTCTTCGCTAGCAAAGCCTCCTTTTCGTCAACCGTGATGTTCGCTCTCTTGAGACGTTCTTGTGCATCCTTGAGGATGGCCTTTTTGGCGTCGATCGGCTTCTTCTTGCGATCGAGATCGGCCAAAAGCACCTGTTTGAGCCCGACCTCGATGTCATCCAACGGACGCTCCATCAAGTTGGCCATCGGAGCCAGCTTAGCGATTACTTCGCGCTGCATACGAAGCTTACTGACGTGATCAGTCGTCTTCTTCACGGCATACCATAGGGCACCGGGGGCCGTCATCGAGCGGGCACCAGCATCGATAAGTTTGAGTGCGCGTTCGTAGTCGCCGTCGTTAAGGGCGTATGCAAGCGCGTTGAAGCCGTCGTTGGAGCGAACGTTGACGTCGAAATACTTGATGAGCAGTTCCGTCATCTTCGGGTTGTCGCTCGTGGCCAGATAACCGACGAAGTCGTAGTCGGAGAGCGCATATTGCGTCCTTTGCTGATCGAGATCGCGCTTGGCCCGCAGAAGGCTCTCGATGGACGCCACGTCGCCTTTCTCAAACAGCTCATCGATAACATGTGAGCTACCAGTCTTAAGCACACCAACGTAATCTATCGTAGTCATTTTGTGTACACAACCGATAGCATAGTCGACGGCACCCATCGTCAACGAGGTCGATGTCCTTTGTCGACGGCAAGGTCGACGATAATGTGGCCAAGCGGCTAGCGATGGCCACCGTTATGATATGCTGAGTTTGGCGTCTCGGTATCCGCAGAGATAGTCGACGAATCGCTGTGTTTCGAGACCGGGTTGTACCGATGAACCAATCCTCCTCGCGAGATCATTTAGGACGGACACGGCGAAGGCAGTTTGGAATATCAGTGCGCTTGGGGCCCCTGGATTGTATAGGTGTGCGATAGCATCAGCGTGGTTCTTTATTTCTCCGTTGAACGCCGGCCAGCTTGTCGGTATTGCTCCTCGTGCGTTTGCCGTCGCCATTTCGATGAATTTGCGGAACGCAACGTGATCAGTGTAGAGTGAATATATCGTTTCGTCATCGTTGTTTCGAATCGTCGGATCTGCTCCGAGCTTGAGAAGCCCCAATAAGACATCTCTAATGGGGCTGTTAGGGTTAACAACGTCGCCATTATTCACAGCAACACCGTACAAGGGTGTTTCACCACGAACATTCTGTTCATTGATCATTCCCTCGACGCATGAACCGAGAAAACTCACGACAAGCTCGAGCGTCCGAACATCCCTGACGTAGAAGAGAATGTTCTGCCCATCATCGTCTTTTATGCCGGGCATCACGAGCGATCTGTGGAATGAAATTGCGTACATCAAAGGAGTTTCGCCAAGGCCATCTTGAGCATTGACGTTGGCTCCGGCCTCGATCAGCATTCCCACAATCTTGTCGACGTCGATGTCTTTCCGAAACCTCCCCGAATTCACGTTCCATTCCAGCATTACCCATTGCAACGGAGTCCTCGAATAACTGTCCACAACGTTCACATCGATGCCCGACACATCGATCAGAACTCGAACATTGTCAACAATCGTAGTGAACAATGGATAAATATCGTCCGCACCCTTCACATTCGGATCAGCACCATAGGCCAGCAGTATCTTAAAAACTGATTTCATCCGTTCGTCCTCCACCAGTCGCGATAGAATAAAGTTCGCATCGTCAACATCAGCGCCCTTATTCAGCATGAGTCGCAGCGTGCGTTCAATGGCCGCGAGTTCATCTTGGTCATAAATCACGTGTCGATCAATTACTGCCTCAAGGAAGACTCCAATGTCTCCACGACTCCTTCCCCTAGCCGGGGCAACGCCGGCATCCGCATCGCGTCTACACATGCGGAACGAAGCTCATAATCCAGCTGACGGTGGGTCTTCCGTACCGTCAGACGGACATCATCAACGAGATCGCGCACATCAAGATTATCTTTCTTGTACGCTCGCATAAGTTCGCTTAGAAAACCAATAGGTCTGTCCTCGATGTCAATCGTGTCCAGACGGAGGAGTCGACCGACCACATCCGGATTATACTTCGCCATATTGTAAAGAAAGTCGCTATGGCCGTAAAAAGGACCAGCGATAGGATCGATGGACACGTCGACCAAATTCTCCATACCGTACTCTACGATCCAATCGACAACCACCGGCAACACCACTGATACTCTCGACGCGCGCTGGCACAGCTGGAACTCCTCAAGATACGGGGTACGATTACCGAACTTCTCCTTTCTCTCAGCTGGATCCACGCCAACGAGCCACTTCACCGCTTTGAACGTCTGCTCGATGACATAAGCATCGGGGGATTTTTCATCGAACGCTCGGTCGAGAACCTCCTTGGTGAGCACGTTCACCCATGCCCGCGGAACGTAGTTATCGACCACATCCATGTACGCAGGACTCGTTCCCCTGAAACGTCTCAAATCATCCAACGTGCTGCTTCCCGATACAACAGTGTTAGCAATAATGTTGTAATTCTTGTGCGGATTCAGCATTTTCCGTATACCATATACGCTCATTGTATGCCGAGCGCGCGGTTGCGCGCACCAATGAGGTAAACTATTAACGGGTATTTACTTAGTCTCGGTATGTACGCGATGCCAGCAGCCGCACCAAGCGTCCTCAAGCCATCAATAGTGAAGCCCTCCCGAATGCTATCCTGAAAGATGTCCTTGCTTGGAACCAACGGGTTAGCCACATTAGCCATCGCATCAGCGAGACTAGCGATCACCGCCGGCCCCGCTAACGCTGCTTGTGCTGGTCGCGTTAACGCTGGAGACACTCGTTGACGTACGACTAATGGTTTCGCTGATGGATTCACCATTGCGAACGATGGGTATTGCGAGACGAACGCTTTGTACCGTTCGTTGCGGACAATCGCGTCGTAGATACGCGGATGGGTGCATAGTTCCCTAAACGTTTGGCCCCCTTTGTTCTTAACGGACATGTCGGCACCGAGGTCGATCAGTCCGACGATGATCGCGGCCACATCGGACGACCATTGCTCACTAGAACCACGGATGGGCCAATCATGTCTTGCCGTCGCATGCATCAATGGAGTCGTTCCATTGTTATCTTGCTGGTTGATTAGTTCCGCAATCTGCGGCCCGAGATAGTCCGACACCATCTTGAGACTCCGTGGAGATGCCACATAGAAGAATATGTTCTTCCCCGAATCAAGCCGTATTCGCCAGTCCGACTTTGTCAGCAGATCGAGAACTGCATCCTCCATATACGTCAGCGCATACATCAGCGTGCTTCTACCGTAGACATCGCGATCGTCCGCTCTGGCTCCAGCGCTCATAAGCAGACGATAGTACTCCAACGGTAGCGATTTCTCCAATGCCCACATCAGCGGTGTGCGTCGTTCTTGATCTGCCATGTTGACGTCTGCGCCGGCTTTCAGTAAGAGTTCACAGACCTCGATGGGTGCCTTCAGCGACAATGCTTGTATCAATGCTGTGCGACCATTTCTGTCAGCAAAATCAATATCGACGCCCGCTTTTAGGAGAACATTTATGTTCTGTATGACGGCGTCTTTGTAGTAGAGAGTCGTCATCGCGACCAGCGACATCAGAACGGACTTGCCCTGTCCGTCGATAGCATTCAAATTTGCGCCGGCCTTGACGAGTAGCTCAAAGACCACCGCATCGTGCCCACGGCGCATCAACAGAGTTGTAGTCGATGGGTTAAAACCGCCTTTCTTCTCAACGCATTCAATATCGATACCCGGAACGCTCAGTAGTAGGCGTGTCCCGTCTGGATCGGCGAAATCGAGTGCAAAATCGGCATACTGGTTCAGCTTGTTCGGATCGGCACCATATTCCAGCAGAACCTCAAGCAGCGGAATGCGATCTCCCACCGCGATTTGAGAAATGTAGCGGCCCAACCGATCCACGCTTGCTCCTCTGTTCAGCATCAATCGCATGAGATCACGAACTTTGGCAATGGGTGGACGACCTATCGCGCTCGGCCCCAAATTTAGAAGGAGTCTAATCCACCCAGTGAACGTGTCCTCCGTTTGGCCACTCGCGACAGCGGTCGGATCACCCCCTAACTCGACGAGGGCCCATATGAGATCTATGTTCATGTGTCCAATCGCTTCTAAGAGAGCGGCGTTGACGTTATTGTAGCCTCTAACGACTGCAAGCTTAATAATCGCGATCAGCGACGATACCGACACCCAGGGCCCCCGAATTGTTCCCACAGTGTCCTTAATGAGTCTCAACACGAAGTCGCGCGCGCCCAACTTACCAAG
>JAKAIP010000102.1 GCA_021825025.1 bacterium | reverse complement strand
CATTCCAGATGTGTCGGATCGGCAAACTCAGTCAACTTCCCGTAATGAAAGAGCATTACGTCGTGCGCGGTAAGAAATACACGTGCGCCACTTTTCTTGGCGAGACGCAGTGCCCAATATGAAAGGTGGTAGTGCACATTGTGCGCGTGCACCACATCCGGTCTCACTTCAGCGAGAACACGCCGTACTGCCGGAATAGTCGCGGGATTATAGAGGGAAAGCCACGAACCCCATCGTTGCTGATAGTTGGAATAGATACGCTCGATACGCATGCCATACTCATGAAATGAGCCCTCGAGCGAACGGTCTTGCACGGATGTGATTATTGTCAGCTCATGACCCTGCTTCATCAGCTCGTGCGCGAGCGACGCTGCTACGATGCCAGCGCCGCCCTTCGCGTGAGGTGGGAAATCATCCTGCAGAAATAGGATCTTCATGCTACTATTTCTTGCGAGCAACGATATACAGATTTGAATAAAATATCGAGGCGTCTGAGACCTGTTCCGCCGCTTTGGACCCGATGGATTCCGAGAGGCGGGAGAGAATTTGTCCGACCTTTCTAACAAACAGCGACCTCTTAGGTTTATAGGGATTGAGCGTTCCCATGCGTATGAATTCTGCTATTACACTCCACACACCTCCATAGCTCTTACATTCAACAATGACGAATCCAGCATTTGCGAAAGCCTGCGCAAATCCATCGCGAGTATAACGACGAAAATCCATCGGGTCCTTGTGCTCTGGGAATAAGAAAGGAACTGTCGCAATAGCGATTCCGCCAGGTTTTAATACACGAAATATTTCTTTCATTGTTTTTTCCGGCTCTGCAATATGTTCAAGCGCCTGATTGCACAAAACCGTATCAAAAGAATTATCCGAGTGTGTCAGGTGCGCCGAGTCCTCTAGGAAATCTGCCCTTTGGTCAAAGCCGTCTGAAGAGAAGTACTTTTCTACAAGCGGTGAAATCATGGCGCGGTAACGTCCGTATCCGGCGCCAACATCAAGCAAATCCCCATTGCCATACTTCTTCACTAAGATTTCTGTTATTGTTCGAGTGGTCATATCTTCTTGAACACAGCACACCATCCGATAGTATGCTTACGATTAGCTTCCGATGTATCCAGCCTGTCCCGCAATAATGCCAACTGTCCCAATATACGGAATACTCGACTCGCTACGCGCCCGAGTATAGGCCTCGTATACAAATGGTACTTGTCAATCGCATATCTGATGTTCATTTGAGTCTTCAACGTAAAATAACCTCCTCGCGGATCCATGCGTATGAGCGTGCAACCATTCCGCTCGAAGAGCGCCTGCAATCCATATCGAGTATATCGCCAATAATCATGGGGCTCTTCGTGGAGTTCATTCCACTGAGGAACAGTGATGAGGAGATGCCCTCCCATCTTTAGGACGCGGCACACTTCCTGCGCGGCTTTCTCGGGATTCTCAACATGTTCAAAAACCTGCGTTGAGACTACCGAATCAAAAGACTCATCTGGGAATGGGATTGCTTCTGCTCTCCCAACGATGTCAACATTTACTCCCGGGGCAACATCCATACGAATGTACTCGCTTGCACGAGATCTAAACGGATATCGTTCAAATGAACCACTCCCAACATCCAGAGTTCTTCCTTTTATGAAGTCTTTTGCCTCATCCACCTGTTTCCGCAGAAGGAGCCTGTCTAGTTGGTAGATATACATGTATTTCTATCGCATGGGCGAGTTCGCGGCGCACATAGCATTTAGTGACTGCCGTATCGCCATTATCCAGTGACGCCTCGCGAAAGCAGGGCGAGGTCTTCCTCAACCATGAGATGTACCAGGCCCTTAAAAGTTGTTTTTGGTTTCCATCTCAAGATACGCGCTGCTTTGCTGCTATCGCCAAGTAAATAATCAACCTCGACAGGCCGATAGAAACTGCTGTTTATCTTTACAATCACCTTTCCTTTCTCATCTACAGCAACCTCCTTCAACCCCTTTCCTTTCCAATGGAGTTTAATATTTAGTGCTTCTGCCGCCTCGTTCACGAAATCGCGCACCGTATGGCTCTCACCAGTCGCAACTACGAAGTCCTCTGGTTTCTTCTGTTGGAGCATCCTCCACATGAGTTCGACGTAATCGCCGGCGTATCCCCAGTCGCGTTTAGCATTCAGATTTCCCAACTCAAGATGATCTTGCAATCCGAGTTTTACCTTAGCGAGCGAGATTGTAATCTTTCGGGTCACGAAGTGCTCGCCGCGACGCGGCGACTCATGGTTGAAGAGGAATCCAGAGCAGATAAACAATCCATGCTTCTCACGGTATCCGACAACAAAATCTTCGTGGGCCTTGAGTTTAGCGACCCCATAGGGACTGACTGGCTGGAAAGGTGATTTCTCGTTTTGTGACGGTTTCGTCTTGCCAAACATCTCACTGGTCGACGCTTGATATATACGCACTTTCGGATTAACGCGGATAGCTGCATTCACGAGACGTCCAACGCCGTAATAATTTATTTCTTCAGTTTCCTCTGGACACTTGAAGGAAATTCCGACATCAGACTGAGCTGCAAGATTGTATATCTCATCCGGTTTCGACTCCTCCATTGCTCGCTCAAGACTGGCAATATCCCTCAGGTTCCCGTAGACAATGTGTAGATGCGCCTTAATTTGTCGAAGACGGATAAACGGGTCACTGCTGCTCCGGCGCATGAGTCCATATACTTCGTAACCTTTTGAGAGGAGGAGCTCCGCGAGGTATGAGCCATCTTGCCCTGTTATGCCTGTTATCAATGCCCGCTTTTCCATAGAGTACTTAATTGTAGTAGTTCCTACGGAAACTTGCAATGGTACGCCGCCATGAGAACTTCGTCGAGAAATTGAGTACGTTCTGAGAGAAAAAATCTCTCTTCTTGAGCACTTCAAGAATAGCCAGGGCGATTGCATATGAATCTCTCTGGAGCGCAAGCCTCCCTGTTTGCCCATCGATGATAGCGTCCTCTATACCGCACCCCCTAGTCCCGACACCAGGTACCCCAAACTGAGCCGCCTCAAGGAACACAAGCCCGAACCCCTCGAAATGCCCGTGCACATTATTTGAAGTGAGAGCGAATACTCGCGCCATCGAGTACCATGCCGACAAATCCATGTCGGACTTCGCGTCCGTAACAATTCGAAAGGACTCATTATCATTTCGGTCGTGGGCCTCAGCACGTATCGAATTGACATACTGAATATCCGAATCCGATCCTACCATTACATAAACCAGACTCTGGTGTAACTGCCGCAAGGACAAAACTGCACGCAAGGTGTCCAACTGCCCCTTCCTTTCCTTGATGTCGCCGACTGTAAGAATGATTACAGCGTCTCGCGGTATTTGATACCTATTACGCAGACGCGTAGCGATATCCGGCTCAGGATCAGGCATTTGGGTCGCCGCGAGATGAACGACTGTCATGGTAGGATTGAACGGCAAATGCTTCTTGATTGTTTCGAGTACGTAAGAGCTTATACAAAATACATGTTTCGCACGATGATAAGCCATAAGTAGCAGTGCTCGCTTAAATGAGCGTCTCGACGGTGGAATGGAGTAGGTGCCCACTCCGGTTATGAAAAGCTTTTTCTTGGTCGCAAATACCGCGGCCATCCCAAAAATAGCGAATGGCCACGCATCGAGAGCGTGCACAATCTCAGCCCTCGCTGCTAATTTTCTTGCCATAAGGATATTACGAAAAAATGATGAAAGTGTTCCTTTCCGGATCAAATCAGCATTCCTATCTCCACGTTCAGACAAAACGAGGACATCTTCTCCTTGGTTTCGAAGCTCCTTTATTACTTCTCTGGAATATCTTCCGAGTCCTGAATTTGCTTCAGTAGTACCAGTAATGATTAAGATTCTTCCCATAAAATATGTGACCTTATTCGCGCGATTTAGTTCGCGATGAGATAACAGCCGCTCACAAGCTTTCGTGTCTCTCTGTCATCATACCAATTAAGCTTTATGCGTGAAAATAAATTCATATCAATTTGTACTTATTAAACTGGTAATTTCTCTTGCCCTCTCTTCCCAAGTATACTCTGACGCTTTAGATCTAGCCCTCGTGGCCATACCAAGCGACTGATCTTCGTTATCAAGGGCGATTTGTATATTATCCGCCAAAGAGCCGGCATCGTCGGGAGTAAAGAAATATGCATCACCGTCATCAAGCACCTCTCGTGTGGCCGGAGTATCCGAAACGACCATCGGCACGCCGGAGGCCATATAGGTGAAGAGCTTGAGCGGCGAGGTGTAGAGCATCGAGACCTCGCTCTTCCCCGTGTTTGGGAGCACGAGCACGTCTGCTACGGCCTGATTGTCGGCAAGTTCGCGATATGGACGGAATCCCAGGAAA
>JAKAIP010000101.1 GCA_021825025.1 bacterium | reverse complement strand
TCCGATCACATTGCCAGATTTTGAGGTCGCCGGGACGTCTCCAAACGCCGAGGCAATAATACCTCCCAACACACCCCCCACACACCCCGTACCCGCTGCGACCGCCTTTTGTGGGACTGTGAAGAAAGCTGCCGGCACAATGAACACAGCCATACCGAGTACTGCAATAGTTTTAATCAAAGAGTGCCCGCTCATGGCGTTTGTGATTCTCCCTGCTCACGGGCAGTAATATTCGCCATAATATTCACGAATGCCGCCCCCGGGGTGCCATCTATCAGCACCACTCCCGCCGCTCTGTACGTAGTCGCGAGATTTGCAAAAGCGTGTTCAGCGGCCAGTTCAGCTTGCGGATACTGCTCGAGTGCAAGTATGGCAGAAAGAGGATCGGTGCCCACCCGGGCAAAGTCAGCATCAATCTCGCTCAGCCGCATGAGCGCATTCACGATTGCGAGGTCGGTAGCAGCAAGTTCTTCTGGTACCGGGAGCATAGCAATGCCGAACGCGGAGTCGCGATAGGCTTTCGCAAGTGAAACGAGGTGTTGGGGCGCTGTGGTATCACCACCCTGCACGGCGGCTTGCAGATAGCCGATTTCGCTCATAGTCGCATCATTTTTGTTCTTCTTGAGCACAGCTTCCGCAGCAACAGCGAAAGCGCGCAAAGCGTCCGGCCCAGTACCAGAAACAGTCATATCTGATATTTTCTTAAAATCAGGAGCCGGTACGACCGTTTGTGAAAGTTGATTCAGAGCCTGATTCGCGAGCGCCGCGGTCTGTTCACTTGAAAGATTCACTCCATTGTTTGCCTGTTTTGCAGCAAGATAGAGAGCAAAAAAGCTCTTCGCAAACGCATTCGTGAGCGTACCCGCCCCTGTCGAGACAGAAGAGGTAGTACCCGTATTCGTCGTCGATCCGACAGTATCAGGGATATTCGCAATAGCCTTTGGCACAATAAGCCCCCTTGCAACCGCCTCACCGTCAGTCATGCCAAGATGGAAATAGTCGGTAGTCGTTGCCTCTATTGGAATGCCATAGAGCACCTTCTCCCAGTCGGGCAATCCGTCGCCACTTGAATCTTTCGTCGCAATTGCCTCAAGAAGCGCCGTCTCTGTCGAAGCTTGTGCAACAGGCGGCGACTCAACGCCACGAGCCAAGACGTAGGCGCCCACGACCATCACTATTGAGAAGAGTATTGCAGCAGTAATTTGCCAATGTTTAGAAATTTTCCACCACATCATCACATCAATAAGTATATCACCACCCCAATTACCCCTTGAGAGTGATGTGGTGATATGTAGTGGTATCCTGTGAACATGCGCGTATCGTTTCTGACACTTCTCACGACTGTTGCCATCTTTTCATCAGGAGTCTTTGTATATGCTGAAACCCCCTCTCCATTCTCAACCTCGCTCTCGCTTGGTTCTTCAGGGCCGCAGGTCCTCGCACTTCAAAAAATCCTGAACCAAGACCCTCGCACCCACATTGCAGATACCGGACCAGGTTCTCCCGGCAACGAAACAGATTATTTTGGTCTCCTTACAAAGGACGCGGTTATCCGATTTCAAGAAGAATATGCTACTAGCATTTTAGTCCCCGCCGGACTGACGAAAGCAAGCGGATATGTTGGATCCTATACTCTGGCAAAACTTACTGAACTCTCTGCCTCCCCCGTATCTAGTAAGGATACCGCCGCATCGACACCATCTACCGCCACCCAGACCGCAACCACCCCTCTTCCTTCCACTCCTTCTATACCAACACATTCGACTACTACCGAACCCTCACCAAACCCGAATCTGAAAAATATCGATGTGTTTCTCGCATCGGTTACCAAAGTTGCGAAAGAAAAAGGACTTTCTTCAAGCGCGATTGCCACGATCGATGAGCAAATCATGAAATCTGTTGCCACAACAACTGATCTGCAGGCGACTTTTCTTAAACTGTTACAAGACAAGTCTCATCAATCCATCAAAAGTAATTCTTATCTCGATAAGACACTCGCTAGCATAGGAGACGCGATTGCATCCCTCTTTGCGCCGCAACATGCACAAGCAGCAAGTGGCGTTCCTTTCGGAGGAGCGCTCTTGTTCTCTTTTTTCTGCAATCAAAGCGACACGTGGCTTATTACGCTTGAGCCGTTGCCACCCTCGTATGCCGCTCTTCTTACCTACGTTCCAGAATCGCAAGCATTTCTCTCGTACAATATTCCCTATACTCCCTGGCTTCTTGGTGAGTATGAATCAGGCGCAGGACTGTGTATCGTCGGCGCCTGTCCGTACTGCTACACGATTCCTTCAGAAGGCATGATAAGTCCGGAAGTAGGCTCTTCTCCTTATTAAACGGGGCGGACAAGCGCGAACCATTGTTCGAGCGATAGATCTTCTGCGCGGGCCTTTTCGGGAATATCGCCAGCAGAAAAACCGGCATCGCTGAGATTATTGCGGACAAATTTCCGCTTATGGGCAAACCCCGCGCGAATCAGTGAGAAAAAATACTGCTCGGCTTCTCGCGAAGCAAAATGCTTTCGTGAAATATCGCGCACTGTGAGCACCGCTGAATCGACGTTCGGTGCAGGATTAAAAGCGCCGCGCGGCACCGTAAACTCATACGTCGGCGTGCCGTACGCTTTCACCGACAACGAGAGAATACTCTCTTTCTTTTGTCGGGCAACACGCTCAGCAACCTCTTTCTGTACGAGAAGTGTCATCGAAGATGGCTGATTCTCCGACGCAAGAAACATTCTAAAAATCTCCCCGGTAAGATAGTACGGTATGTTCGCGACGAGCGCGTAACCACTCGGGAGCGAGGAGATATCGAACGTACGAATATCGCCCTGAAGGAGTTTGAGACGACCAGCGGTAATCTCGTTCGCGAAATCATGCTGTAATTTTTCAAACAGTGCATAATCTGCTTCAAGAGCAACTACCTCCCGGGCAACTTTCAACAATTCGCGCGTCAGCATGCCAGTCCCCGGCCCTATCTCGAAAACAACACTATCGCTCGTAAGCTTCGCGACCATCGCGATTCGCTCAGCGATACGCGCATGCATCAAAAAATTCTGTCCGAGTGATTGCTTCGCTTTAAAAAAAGTCATAGTGCGTGGACTTATCATACGACAGTAGTGAAGCATCGATATCCGCCAAGAAGGAGGAAGGCTCGGCATAACTGTCGATGCCATAAATTTTTCGCACTCGTGCAAGCGTGAGAAACAGGCGCTCTTTCGCACGAGTCATCGCCACATAGAAGAGTCGTCGCTCTTCTTCCTCGTCGCGGTCTTTCTCGCCACCCATACCCTGATGCGGGAAAAGTCCTTCCTCCATACCGCTCACAAAGACTGTATTGAATTCAAGACCTTTGGCCGCATGCACCGTCATAAGCGTCACACCCGTTTTCTCTCCCTGATCGAGCTCGTCCTGATCGCTTGCGAGCGCTGCCTCAGCGAGGAAAAGAGCGATACCCTCTTTCCCATGGACCGCATCGTGCCGTGCCGCTACCGACGCGAGCTCTTCGATATTTTCAAAACGTTCCTTGTCTTCTTCACTTCCTTCGTCGACAAGAGCCTTGCGCATACCACTCTTCTCGATGACGAGCTTCACGAATTCGGAAGGAATAGAGGTCTCGGCAGCTGCTGCCAACTCCGCCACAACTGCCTCAAACTTCTCAACTTTTGCAAGATCCCCTGCCCGCAGGAGATCGCGCTGACCCGCCGCAAGTTTCCCAAGCGTTACTGCACCAATACCGCGCGGTGGCGAGGAAGCCGCGCGCATCGTATCGACCTCACGAGTCGGATCCATTGCAAGCCGCATCCACGCGAGGACATCCTTCACCTCCTTACGTCCGAAGAAACGCGTACCGAGAAGCTTGTACGGCACGCCGGCCCGTAGCAACCCCTCTTCAAGCGCGCGAGATTGGAAATTTGTGCGGAAGAGCACTGCAATTTCCTCAGGTCGAATTCCTCCCGCCATAAGCTCGCGTATTTTCCGTGCGATCCAGTGCGCCTCGTCCTCGGCACTCCCTGCGATATACAGCGTAATGGGTTCTCCCGCTCCCTGCTCTGTGGTCGAAATCTTCTCCTTCCTATTCTTATTTTTCGCAATCACCGCATTTGCCGCGTCCACGAGATTTTTTGTCGAACGATAATTTCGTTCAAGAATAATAGTCTTCGATTCCGGATACGTCGTATCGAACGTGAGCAAATTCTCAATAGTCGCACCGCGCCAGGTATAAATAGTTTGATCAATGTCGCCGACGACAAAGAGATTCTTATGTGTTGCGGCGAGCATATTCGTCAATCGACCTTGCAGTGCGTTGGTATCTTGATATTCATCAATATGGATATACTGCCATCGTTCCTGCGCCTTCGCCCGAATCTCTGGG
>JAKAIP010000100.1 GCA_021825025.1 bacterium | reverse complement strand
GCTTTGGAAGCTCATCGAACCCTTCGCCGCATACGGCTTCGGCAAGGCGCATGCCGCCAGCTACGGCAAAGTGGCCTATCAGACCGCGTACATGAAAGCGCACTACCCGGTCGAGTACATGGCGGCCATTCTCACCGCTGAAGCGGGAAACATCGATACGACCGCGGTCATGGTGGCGGAATGCAAACGCATGGGTATCCCGGTGCTACCGCCGGACGTGAACCAGAGCTTCGGCGACTTCACGGTACTACTCGAGAACAACACGCCCAACGCGATACGCTTCGGACTCTACTCCATCAAGAACGTCGGTAAGGGCATCGCCGACAGTATTATCGCGGAGCGCAAACAAGGCGGCCCATTCACGTCCCTTTCTCATTTCCTTTCGCGTATCAAAGATCAGACGCTTAATAAGAAAAGTTTGGAATCGCTGATCGGCTGCGGCGCGCTTGATTCGCTCGGCGAACGCGGCAGCCTGCTGCGCAATATCGAACTGCTGCTCGAATACCATCGAGAAGCGACGAAAGAGCAACTGCAGGATTCGCTCTTCGCCTCCGAAACAAAAGAACTGCAGCTGCCGGACACTGCGCCTGCTACGCTGGAAGAGCGCCTCCTGCTTGAAAAAGAATTGCTCGGCCTCTACGTATCCGGCCATCCGCTTGAGCGATTCAAGGAAAAACTCGCCCGGCGTCCGATGACGCTCAAGCAACTCAAAGAGAAAACACCGCAAGGCGCCACGACGATCGCTGCGGGCATGATCGAAAACGTACGCACCGTGCTCACCCGCTCAGGGGATTACATGGCATTCATCAAGCTTGCCGATTTCGATGACGCGCTTGAAGCGGTCGTATTCCCCAAACCATTCTCGCAACATAAAGAGGTGCTGCTTCCAGAAAAACTCATAGCCTGCAAAGGACGGCTCTCTACCAGAAACGGTGAAGTTTCTTTTGTCGCAGAGGATGTGCGTGTGCTATAGGAATGTGAGTTGCAAAAGGGAAAAAACATGCAAGTATAAGTGACATGTCATCACTGGAAGAACGCCGCCATACCCTCGCCCACCTTCTCGCCGCCGCAGTCGCCCGCCTCTATCCGAATACACTTCCCACGATCGGTCCGGCTATCGATAATGGCTTCTATTACGACTTCGATTTCGGTACAACCACGCTCAAGGAGGAGGATCTCGAAGCGCTCCAAGCGCAGATGCGCTCGCTCCTGCCCCAATGGGATGCCTTCACGCATACAGTAGTAAGCCCCAAAGAAGCGCGCGAGGAGTTCAAACATAATCCGTACAAACTGGAACTCATCGATGAGCTCGAGAAAAACGGCGAGACTATCACCCTCTACACCTGCGGCGGATTCACCGACCTGTGCCGCGGCGGACACGCAGAGCATCCATCCAAAGAGATTGGCCCGCATACGTTCGTGCTCGATCGATTGGCCGGCGCATACTGGCGCGGCGATGAGAAGAATAAGATGCTGACGCGCGTCTACGGACTCGCGTTTACCTCCGAACAAGAACTCGAGACATATCTCACTCAGCGAGAAGAAGCGAAAAAACGTGATCATCGAAAAATAGCGAAGGAACAAGGATTGCTTGTCTTTTCTGATTTAGTCGGCAGTGGTATGCCGCTGTATACCCCAAAGGGAAACATCATACGGAATGCGATTATCAATTACTCACGCGAACTCAACAGCAAACTCGGGTTTGGAGAAGTACACACCCCCAACGTCAATAAGGCAGAGCTATTCAAGATCTCCGGACACTATGACGCATACAAGGCAGATATGCTTTCAGTGCGATCTCAGTACGTCTCTGACGAAATGTTTCTCAAGCCAATGAACTGCCCGCAGCATACGCAGATCTATGCAGCAGAGCAGCGCAGTTACCGGGATCTGCCCCTGCGGTATGCCGACTTTGCTGTGCTCTACAGAGATGAACGTCCCGGAGAACTTTCTGGCCTTACTCGCCTTCGCTCTTTTTCACAAGATGATGGTCATATTTTCTGCCGAGAAGATCAAATCGCCTCCGAGGTGTCTCATATTTTAGATGCGATCACGGAAGCATTAGCTACGTATCATATTGACCACTGGATGCGTCTTTCGCTGCGCGATCCACAAGACAAGACAAAGTATCTCGGTGAAGATGCAGTATGGGAACATGCCCAGCAGATCATGCGCGAACTACTCACCCGTAAACAAATCACCTACAAAGAAGCGGAAGGCGAAGCGGCATTCTACGGCCCGAAGATCGACATCATGGCTATCGATGCACTCGGCAGACAATGGCAGATTTCGACCGTACAGCTCGATTTCGTACAACCAACCCGATTCCAACTCACGTACATTGCCGAAGATGGTTCTAAGAAAACACCGGTCATGATCCACCGTGCTCTTATCGGTTCGCCCGATCGTTTTCTTGGCATCCTCATCGAGCACTATGCCGGCGCATTTCCCCTCTGGCTCTCGCCGGTACAGGCGCGTATCCTCCCTATTTCTGAAACCCATGTACCGTTCGCGCAAGAAGTTGGCGCACTGCTTAAGGAAGCCGATATACGAGCAGAGGTAGATAACTCCAACGAAACGCTCGGGAAAAAAGTGCGTGCCGCAAAACAGGAAAAAATTCCCTACTTCCTGGTGATCGGCGATGAGGAGATGCGCTCCAAGACAGCAACCATGGAAGGACGCTCCGGAAAACTGGGCACCTTCCCGTTGTCAGAGATCGTGGAGAAACTCCGAGAAGAAATCAAAACACGAGCATAACAAAATCCCCGCTACAAGGCGGGGATTTTGTACGGAAGCGCTTTATGCGCGCGCTCGATTGATTTGCTGGAGAATGAAGTCGTCGCCAAACGAAGGAGTTGCGGCGATGGTAACCGGAGCCGGTATCGGCGTCACCGTCTGTACCGGAGCTTTCTTGGTGCGCGTACCGAAAAAGAATGTCTTCAATTTCGGAATAAGCGTATTTTGTATTTTCTTTACGCCGATGAGGTATGCACCCGCGAACGTCCAGAGGATGAGGAATACCCAGTAGAGCACGGTACCAACCGGACCCAAATCCAATCCCGTGTACGGAACCTGTGAGAGAGAGATGTACGGTCGCTGTGGTTGTACTGGTGGTGGCAGATAGTTGTTATACGCAACTGGCGGCTGCTGATAGATCGGTTGTGGCGTGTAAATCGGCTGCGGGTAGATTGGCTGCGTCGGCTGCGCTATCACTGGAGAGCTGCACACGCCGTTTTGGAAGGTCTGCCCTGCCGGACAGCTGGCAACCGTCGGAGTGCTGCACACACCGTTTGCAAACGTCTGGCCCGGAGGACAGCTGGCGACTGTCGGGGTGCTGCATACGCCGTTTTGATACGTCTCTCCTGCAGGACAGGTTGGAGTTGGTGACTGCACCGGAGAATAGGTTACTGGCGGCTGCGTATAGATCGGTGTGTTGTAGATAGGAGTCTGATAGACCGGAGGAGTGTATATCGGCGTTGAGTAGATTGGAGGGGTGTAGGTATAGCCTCCCCCATAAGTGTAGCCACCAGTATTGTATGAGGAACCATTGCAGTTGAAGTAGCAGTATCCGTAATCATAACCGCTGGTGTCATTGCTGTAGGAAACCGGATCGTACGTATTGTATGTGCCGGTGTCATAGCCGACATTGTAGTAGCCGCTGTAGTCGTTGGTATACCCGCTGTTGTCGTAGCCGCTATTGTCATAGCCGCTGTATGCACTCGGATCATACCCTCCGTAGCTGCTGCCATAGCCGCTCGTGTCGTAACCACTACTATAGCCGCTCGTGTCGTAACCGCTGGTATCGTACACACTCGTGTCATAGCCGCTGTTGTCGTACTGGGCATGCGCTACCGGGGTAGCAAAAAACGCAACCGGAGAATGCTGTCCTCCGAGAGAAACACCCGCAAACAGTGCGAGAGCGAACAACACCCCTATGTATGCGCTAATTTGTTTCATAATGTCTGCTTATTTAATGGATAAAAACTGTATAACTATTAATAAACCCTGTCAATAACTCCTCTGGTGCCCACATTTGAAAGCTTTTACGCAAACTTTCAAATCTCAATACCAGAATTAGGTAAAAAGATGGTATGGAAGCGTCGGCGTACCGACGCTTCCAACCGTCCAGGAACATGAAGAAAGAACGCTATCAGCACGCCGGCTGTCCGGTCACCGGATTGGGCGGCAGATTGCACGGACGTCTGGGTCCCGGGATGGGATAGACCGGACGAGGGTACATTGGCCGCGGATATACCGGCGGTCTCGGATAGATGGGGTGCGGATAGTAACGAGGATGGAACAAGTTGAGATGTACGGATACGCCTGCATTGAACCATCCTTGTATGCCGTTTGGCTGATAGCCGTACGGTATGCCT
>JAKAIP010000099.1 GCA_021825025.1 bacterium | reverse complement strand
CCGACAGCTCAATGGACGACGCGATGGCTCTAGGAGTCCGGAACGTCCCGAGACCCTCGGAGTTTTGATAACTTCGATATCGTCTTTCTTTAAGAGAACCTACTCCGGAAACGCGATCGACACATTCCACTTTTCTCCATAGGAGCAGAAGATATCTATAATCTTTGGCCCACTTAGCCCGCCGTAAGTATCTCCAAGAATCGAGGACGCTCTTTGTAGAAAGGAGAGTGGGATTCCCTTCTTTTCATTAATACCAGTATCGGAGACCATATATTTGCATTATGGGCTTCTTACTTTCTGATGCAACCTATGCGAAAGGCGCGATTTATCGCGCCTTTCGCATTTTCTGTGCGTGTCGGTCTTGAACTGAATTTCGGCACTTTTGATGCCTGGCGGTCTGCTTGGCAGGCCGCACTACCTTGTTGCCCGTGTCGGTACTGTACCCGTACCCATAGGGAGTTACAAGGTTTTCTGGGCACCTTCCTTCCCCCTTAGTCGATGGGGGCCGGTATGGGTCGCTTCCCATCGAGGGTCTGAACTTCGAGAAAGATGAGATTCGTCTTTATGATACACTCGCCTCCCTTGGGTTCGACGCTATAACGAGTCCGGACTTTTCGGTAAATGCTGGATCTTGTTACCCTGGTCAGATCGCCAACTTAAACCGAAGCCTCGCGGCGGCACAAGAACTCGAAAGACGCGGTGCACTTACAATACCTAACACCTTCGCCATCGACGATTACCAACGAGCGTTATGGGTCCGTTATCTCAACAAAAATATAGAGGTAGGAGTTATCGCCATCAACTGCCAACTGCAGCACACAAACACAGAGGATATGCACGTCATAATTGAAACGATTATCTATCTTCTGAAGAAAGTTGCACGTCCGCTTCACATTATTCTCCGTGGATTCCCCTTCTCTATGGAATACATGGCACCTCTTTTGGGCTATCTGCCCTTGCTCCATTTTGCAGATAGTGCCCCATTCATTTTGGCACGGAGTCAGCATTACGAGATCTTTAGTGTCACCGAACAGAAACTCAAACGTGTTCATCACAAACCACAGAGTGTAGCAGACAGGGCGAGAATGATAGAAAAAGGTCTTCGGGCTCGGGAAGAATTCTTAGATTTTCTTAGTGGAGGGAGTGTATTGGGGATCGAATCTTTATATCACATGCGAGCGGCACGTTCGCAGTGAACAGAAAAAGCTCGCATTGTATTTGCGAGCTTTTTCTGGTGAACACCCTGAGCGGTACTGTACTGACCCTGACGGGGGACGGTACTGGTTCCTGGCGTCACAACCGTGTTGGGGGGACAGGAATATGCCTGGCTCACAGCCCCCATATATTTCCTCGTTATTTTCCCGATAAAATCGGTTCGATTCCGACGCCCATCAAAAAATAGTGAATATCTTCTATTTCCCGAGCTTCTTCGCAAGTGCGAGTGGGACGTACCCTTGGCGTACGATATCTGCCTGATTGATTCCAAGCGAAGTGAGCGTCTTATTGAGATTCTCTTCGATATGCTTACGCTCTTTTTGTGTTCCTCTTCCCTCTATTTCAATGAACCACCCGAGTTCCTTGATGTGGTCGATATTGATCTCAAACTTCTCCTTTCTTGTCTTATATGTAGAGCGTTTCTTCGTGATAGTAACGACTTCTTCGTAGTCGGATCCGCGCAATATCTTCTCAAGACTCTTCGCATCGTTCAGGGGAAGATCGACGTCAGGCCATGCAGTATCGTCTCCCTTACTCTTTGCTTTGAAAGTGAGCATATCCCCACTCTTCGTTCTACGAATTCGAAGAACGAGTTTTCGGTCTATATCGGTCGAATGCTTAAAATAGATATCCTTCTCCGCTTTCTCACTGACAAAAACAACGTTTTTGTCCTTCTTCAAGAGATTGGTGATTTTCTTCGGATTGTCGATTTTCGCCCTGATTTCTATTTCCATGCGTTGATTATACCTGATGTCATATTAAATATAAACAAGAAGGGAGGCTGCCGAAGCAACCTCCCCACGAAATTACAGAACTACATTTCAGACAGGAGAGAGAACGAGAATGGGTGGTCAAAATACTTCCCGATTGGCAATACGTGCCCTGGTTCATTACGGTACAGACAAGACCGAACCATGATGCCTTCTTTTCCGCCTTCCAAACGCGGACCATAGGCATATTCTTTGCATGCATCGCTTGCATCAACCGGACACCCATCACACATCTCCTTAAGTTTGAACGGACGAATCATCTTCACCTTGAACGAATATCCGTCCGCACAGGTCATTGTGATAGCGCAACTCGAGCTTCCCTTAATCAGATGCGCCATTGTCGGCACAGCTCCCATCCTCGTTGCGACTTCTCCGATTGTGGCGAATGAAATCTCCGGATGATCGAGTTCGTCCATGATCCTCCATGAGACCCCAGCTTCTCGCACAAAATCAACGATCGACATGACGGTGGCGACATCTCCTCCCGCAACAGTATTCACTTTCACCGAGGCGATGTGCTTGATCGCGTCGATTACCGCAAGCTGCTTGGCAACCGCGCGCTCTCCCCATTCTGGGGAACGAGGTGGTGCCATTAAGCGCGAAAGTGCCGTTCCATCAAGGGTGTGGATGCTCACGTTGAACTCGGACAAGCCCGCCGCGACAAGTTCTTGGTACCGCTTGATGCTTGCCTGTGCGTTCGTCGTCATCTTCACGGTGAAACCAAGTTCTCTCGCGATCTTCACGTATTCAACAACCTGCGGGTGAATAGACGGTTCTCCTCCGGTGTAGTGAACATCGGTAAAGCCGAATTTGTCGCGGAACTCGAGCAACGCCTGTTTTAGCGCACTCTCATCCCGGACAGAAAGGGAGTGGTGATTCCCCTCCATGTGGCAGAAGTGGCACGTCCATTGGCATGGTGTGTGCAACTTCAATCGCGTGTTGGTAAGGCGAGAAGTCTCGACCTTACCATCCGCGACAAGCTGATTGAAGACTCTTAACATCACGTACTCCTTAGAAGTTGCACTACCACGGCGAAGACCTGCTCGATAGTGAGGGTTGTCGTGTCGATCGCAGACAGATCGTTGAATGAGCGATGGATTGCTTCGGCCTCTTCTGCCTCTTTAACGAATCGCTCGATTCTCTTGTCGTGAGTCGGTTGCCTTGCACGCTCCTCCATCCGTTTGATACGGACATCGGTTTGTGCCGTTAACAGGATACCTGCGTTGGGCCATACGATCGGCAACTCTCTCATGTCGACAGACTGAACCTTTGCCCCGAGTACGGTATGCATCGCCATCGTCGAATAGACATACCGATCAATGACGACTTTCTTACCCGACGACAACATCGATTTGAGTTGCGGCTGCACACCGATCACAGATGCCAGGTAGTAGAAGAAGCGGGTATTAATGTCCCCCATCTCTTCGACAAGACTCCTGACGACATTGAAGGGCGCTTGCGGCGTATACAGGTATGTATACCCGAAAGAATCTTCAAGCATCCGAGCAATCGTCGTCTTTCCTACGGCGTCGACACCCTCAAGCACCACGAGTTTCGGTAATAACGAGTCCATGATGCATCCTCCTAGGAAATTGAGATGATTGAGAAAACACGCTGCTTTCCAGCGACATCAAACTCTACGTCCTCACCATCCACTTTGCCGATTAGGGCACGGGCGAGAGGAGATGACTCGTTGATGGTGATGACCTTCTTCTCCTGTGCGGTGCAGGTTATTCCGCCACCCGCCGGAAGAATTAGATACGACGCAGAGTGTCCTGCCTCATCCTCCAATTCAACTAGCGAGAATATCTTCGCTTTTTCGCTTGAGATATGCGGTCGGACAAGAAACGATTCCAACACCGCCACGGTCGAACTCAGCTCCATGATACGCACATCCTGTGCGGTCATGAGGTACTGCGCCTCTTCCTTGAACGTGTCGTACCGCGACTCCATGGCACCCTTGTGATACCTGGATTCTTCAATGGCGTTCTTCCTGCTTTCTTCAGCCGTTGCAAGCATATCCCGAGTGACCCGGATTGCTTCAGTGACAACGAGTTTTTTCAATTCATTCACGATCTTTCTCCTTCAGAAATGACAAAACAACTAAAAGCAATATTATTGCTCGCCTGGCGCGGAGTATAGCAAATAAGAATATAAAATCAATGATTCGTCTAGTGCACCATAATCGGCGTAGATGCTAAGTTTCGCCAGTTCGATTCTCGCGCCCCTGCTCAAAATCGGACCAATTTCGGTGTGATTGCGACACGAAACAGTCTCGAATACGAGAAAAGGAATCGAACTGGATATATGTTGTATTTGCTCCATAACAGAAAAAGCTCGCAGTGTATTTGCGAGCTTTTTCTGGTGAACACCCTGGGCGGTACAGTACCAATTTT
>JAKAIP010000098.1 GCA_021825025.1 bacterium | reverse complement strand
CAAGCTTGCTCGCGCTGCCGGCACCTATCTTACGGTGATCGCACGCGATCAGGGGTATGTCGATTTGAAAATGCCGTCGAGCGAAGTGCGAAAGGTGCGCGAAATTTGTTGGGCCACTGTTGGAGAAGTGTCCAATGAAGAGCACCATTTGGTGCACATCGGAAAGGCGGGACGCAGTCGCTGGAAAGGCATTCGTCCTACCGTGCGCGGTACGGCAATGAATCCGGTAGACCATCCACACGGAGGAGGTGAAGGCCGTCAAGGAAGAGGTTTGCGCCGTGCAAAAAGCTTGTGGGGTAAGCCGACCGGAAAAGGTCAGAAAACCCGTGCTCCGAAGAAGTACTCTAACTATCTCATTGTCTCTCGTCGCAAAGTAGGCAAGCGGAAGTAAAAAAGGGCTAATTAGTTGACTCTTTTCTGCTTTCCTGTACTATAATGCCAATCCCGCTTTGGCGGGTTTTACATTGCATTTCATGGCACGATCAATAAAAAAAGGTCCATATGTAGATGAAAAACTTCTCAAGAAGATTGAGGGGAAAAAGCCGCAGACCGCTGGGGTGATTCAAACATGGGCGCGTCGTAGTCAGATCGCACCGGAAATGGTCGGGTTTACCTTCGGCGTTCACAACGGTAAAGCGCATATCCCGGTGCTTGTTAGTGAAGATATGGTGGGACATCGGTTGGGAGAGTTTTCTCCTACGAAAAAGTTCGTACGACACGGCGGTAAAATGCAGAAAGAAATTGAACAGAAACAGAAAGAAGCAGAAATTGCTGCTGCACAGGCTGCTAAAGCTGCAACGGACACGGCGAAGAAGAAATAATATTGTATGGCACAGGCAACCGCAAAACTTTCAAACTATCGTCAAGCGCCTCGCAAGGTGCGCCTGGTTGCCGACTTGGTACGCGGCAAGCGTGTAGATCGGGCATTAGCGATTCTTGAAGCGCTTCCCCGACGCGCATCAGGTCCTCTTCAGCAGCTCATCCGCAGCGCGGTAGCGAACGCAAAGACCGGAGCGCATGATTTAGTTATCTCAAAAATAGAAGTGAATGGCGGCGTCGTATTTAAACGCCATATGCCGCGCGCTCGAGGCCGAGCATCTCTTATTAAAAAGCGAACCAGCCACATTTCCTTGGCAGTAAGCACTCCAGAACGGAAAGCTGCATCGGAAGAAGCAACACAATAATTGTATGTCAAAAGTAGTCCATCCATATGCTTATCGATTAGGAATATTGCGCGATTGGCGACATCGCTGGTTTGCTACCGGTGAGAAATATCATCAGTACCTTAAGGCGGACATTCTCCTGCGTGAATTTTTACAGAAAGAATTGCGTAGCATGTACGTAGGTGGCATTGAAATTGAACGCAATGAAAAGACACTTCGCGTCATCATCAAAACATCTCGTCCAGGTATGATTATCGGCCGATCTGGGGAAGGATCACAGAAATTGCGCACAAAAATTGCAACGTTCTTGCAAAAGCGATCACTCCAGACACCGGAAATAAAATTGGATATTGAAGAGATCCGTTCCCCGGAGAGCAATGCTGCAATCGTCGCTTCTATGGTCGTGGAAGGCCTTGAAAAACGACTGCCGTTTCGCCGCGTGCTCAAACAGACCATAGAAAAAGCTATGGCAAACCGAGATGTGAAAGGAGTCCGCATCGCACTCTCCGGCATGCTTGGCGGTGGCTCTATGTCGCGCCGCGAAGAGCTTAAGAAAGGCCGCGTTCCGCTCCAGACGCTCCGTTCTGATATTGATTTTGCTCGTGAACGAGCAAACTTGCCGCTTGGGGTGATCGGCGTAAAGGTATGGATCTACCGCGGTGAGGTGTTTGCAGAACGAGGAAAAGACAAGAAAGAAAAATAAACATATGTTATTCCCGAAAAAGGTAAAATTCAGAAAGTGGCAGACGAATCGCTCTAATCCAAAGAAGATGCGGCAAGCGACTCGTGGCATTACGGTTGCGTTCGGGAGTCATGGACTGAAAGCGACCACGCACGCACGAGTGAAATCAAACCAAATTGAAAGCGCTCGCAAGGTGGTAGTACGCAGCCTTGGCAAGACAGGGAAACTATGGGTGCGCATTTTCCCCGATAAGCCGTTTACGAAGAAACCACCGGAAGTGAAATTGGGTAAAGGAAAAGGAGACCCGGTCGGTTATGAAGTGGAAATATGGCCTGGCCGCGTGCTGTTCGAGGTGGACGGCGTAGCTGATGATATTGCAACACAAGCCCTTATCAAGGCAGCAAAAAAACTGCCCCTTAAGGCGAAAGTAGTCTCTCGCACCTCACACTAAACATCTATATGGCAAAGAAACAAACCTTCAGTACGTATACTCCCGAAGAACTCGATCGTTTCGTAGCACAGTCTCGAGACGAGCTACGCGGCTTGCTTTTTTCTGTTGCAGGAAGTAAAAATCAGAATGTAAAGAAAGCGATACAGTTGCGTCACCAGATTGCTCGGGCACTTACGGAACGAAATCGGCGCGCATAAACACTATGGAACAGAACACTGCAAAACGAAAAATACTTCGCGGCATAGTCATTTCAGACAAAATGACGAATACTGCTGTTGTGTCTGTGTCTCGCTATGTAAAACATCCGAAATATAAGAAGTATCTCAAGCGCACCAAGAACTACCATGCACACAACGAAGGAAATCGTGCTAAGGAAGGGGATACGGTAACTATCCGTGCATGCCGCCCGCTCTCTCGCTTGAAGCGCTTCGAAATCGTTTTTTCCTAATGGCTTATGATTCAAGACCGATCACTCGTACAAATAGCAGATAATTCAGGCGCAAAGATAGGGCGCATATTCAAGATTGTCGGCTCTTCAAAGAAACGCTATGCGCAAATCGGCGAAGTGGTGATCTTGTCGGTGCAAACTGCAGAACCACGTAAGGCAGTAAAGAAGAAAGAGGTACTCCATGCAGTGGTTGTGCGCCAACGAAAACCGTTTCGCCGCAAAGACGGTTCATACATCCGTTTTGATGACAATGCGGTAGTGATTCTCGATATTTCAGGAAAGGATAAAAAGAAACCAAAAGCTGGACGTATTTTCGGTCCGATTCCTCGAGAGCTTTCCGAACTGGGTTATCAAGCTATTATTTCTCGCGCTCCTGAAGTGGTGTAACGCATATGAAACTACATGTAAAAAAAGGAGATACGGTATTTGTGCTTTCCGGCAATGAAAAAGGAAAAACCGGCAAGGTACTTGAGGTATTTCCAAAGCGAGAGATGGTACTGGTAGAAAGCATTGGCATGAAAAAGAAGCATCAGAAGCCGCGCCGGGAAGGACAGGCAGGACAAATCATCGATAAGCAGCATCCGATACATGTCAGCAAGGTCATGGAAATCAGCAAACATAAGAAACGAGCTAAGAAATAATATGCCGCAACTCATTCAAGAAAAACAGAAAACAGCATTCGCTACCCTCAAGGATACGTTTGCATGGAAAAACGCGATGCAAACTCCTCGCATAGAGAAGGTCATCGTGTCCGTTGGGGTCGGTAAAATGGCGAAAGATAAACACAAGGTGGAACTGGTCGCCGATCGTCTCGCAAAAATTACCGGCCAGCAGCCAGTAAGCCGCGGTGCAAAAAAATCCATTGCCAGCTACAAAACCCGCATTGGAGACAAGGTCGGGTATCAGGTGACACTGCGCGGAGCGCGGGCACAGGATTTTACGAATCGCCTTATTCATATCGCACTCCCGCGTACTAAGGATTTTAAGGGTATTTCTACCGCCAGTATCGACGCCATGGGTAATTACACGCTTGGTATCAAAGAACACACAGTATTTCCAGAAACAGCCGATGAGGAATTGAAGGATGTATTCGGTATCGCCGTTACCATTGTAACCACTGCAAAGACGAAAAAAGAGGCGCAAGCATACCTCGCGCACCTCGGATTTCCGTTCAAGAAATAGAAGAATTGCGCTGACGCAGGCCTTGTGTTATTCTGGCCTGCGAAGGCCGCGTGGCCTTTTTGTGTAGAATATGGCAAAAAAATCAACAATAGCACGCTCAAATCGCACTCCGAAATTTGCATCACGGGTGGTTCGACGCTGTTTCCGTTGCGGACGTAAACGTGCTTTCATGCGCGATTTTCAAATGTGCCGAGCCTGCTTCCGCGAAGCGGCAAACGAAGGACTCATTCCGGGTGTGCGTAAATCTTCTTGGTAATCTATGGTAACTGACTCTATTGCAGATTTGTTGGTCCGATTGCAAAACGCGTCACGCGTGGGCAAGACTCGTGTAACACTTCCTTCCTCCCGGATGAAACTTGCCATTGCCGAAGTGCTGGAGAAAGAAGGGTATGTGGGAGAGGTTGAAAAACCAAAAAAGAACCACACACTTTCGCTCACATTGGCATACAAAAATAATCGTCCTGTTATCTCCGGTTTTAAGCGTATTTCCAAACCGTCTCGCCGTATGTACATGGGTG
>JAKAIP010000097.1 GCA_021825025.1 bacterium | reverse complement strand
CGAGCAGGCACGTTATATGTTTATTACACTTATGGTATGCACTGGATGCTCAATCTAGTCTGCGGCAAGGAGGGATTTCCTGCGGGTGTGCTGATTCGCGGGGTTGAGAGAATTACCGGGCCGGCCCGTCTGACGAAAGCACTTCACATAGATAAAGAAGTGAATGGAAAGATACTTGGAAAGCAGACAGGTGTATGGATTGAAGATAGGGGAGTTATTGTTCCTCCTCGTCTTATACAGAAAACACCACGCATAGGGATTCGATATGCAGATGAATGGATACATAAACCATGGCGGTTTTTGTATACCAAACAGAAAGGGACACACTAGGTGTGCCCCTGCTGATATGGAAATGTGCACTGTTTTGGCGCTTTGCTTCGAGTTTTTTTCATAGAGATGATTCGACCTTGGTATTCTCTGGTAAGAATACTAAGATCTTCCTTCACCCCTCGCTCTTTAAGTTCTCGTTCTACGAACTTATAAATAGTAAGTACTAATTATCGATCAAGACGTCCACGGCATTCTGGACGATTTGCCATGAGAAGTAGTAGTCCAGCATCGAGATCTAGTGAAGTTTTTGCTCGTGCAATAGCACTCTGTGCTTCTTGAAGTGTAAAAACATACGGTCTGTATGTCACATTTGCCTCCTTATAGGTAGCAAGAGGTGACCCTCTTCTGAGAGATAGAAAAGCACATTTAAATTAAAAAGTCAATGCTAGGTAAACAGCTCCTCCACTACCTGTTTGACCAGTGTCCCATCTGCCTTTCCCTTGAGATCTTTCATGACCATACCCATAAGCTGATTAGCTTTTGATTTGTCGGTGACACCCATTTCTTTTGCCTTTGCTTCCACCACAGCTTTTATTTCCTCGACAGGCATCTGTGGAGGAAGAAGAGCTTCCAAGATGGAAAGTTCCTGTATTTCTTGTTGCGCTAGATCAGGGCGTCCTCCTTTCTCGAATTGTTCTATCGAATCTTTCCGTTGTTTTGCGCCGCGGCGTATGAGTGCGGTGATATCCTCCTCGGGAAGTTCTTCATCCGGTTTTTTTCCTTTCGTAATGAGTTCGTTAGTTGCTGCAGACAAAAGCCCTCGCAACACAGAAAGTCTTTCCGCTTCTCGATTTTTCATAGCTGTCTTAACAGCTTCTTTGAGTTCTTGGTGTGTCATATTCTTTTATTTTATCAAACACGGCACCGTGTTACCATGAGCCATATGTCATGGCTTATCGCACTCTTGGTGCTTCTGGTACTCGGCAATATTGCTACCCTCTATGTGCTTTCCCGACGGGGAAAAGAGAAGGAAGATACGCAAGGACTGCTTCTTTTGCAGAATCAGATGCAGGAACTCACCCGTGCCATGGAACAGAAGGTGGGGGAAGGAAATACGCGCGTCTTTGAATCCATGCGCACCCAGTTTGACCAATCGCAACGGCTTATCAGCGAGATTACCGACCGGGTATCCCAGCAGCTCATTGAGGTAACAAAAGGGGTGACGGAAACAAAGGAATCGACAAAACAGGTTTTTACGATCGCTGAACAGCTGCAGAATCTGGAGAAGGTGCTCAAGAATCAGAAGCAGCGAGGCAACCTCGGTGAATCTTCTCTCGAACTCATCCTCTCGAATGTCTTGCCTGGACAATATGAGCCGCAATACCGCTTTAAGGACGGAGAAATCGTCGATATGATCATTCGAACGCAAGACGGACTCATTCCCATCGATTCAAAATTTCCCCTCGAGAACTATATCCGTCTCACTGATGCGGTGGATGAGAAGCTCATTGAACAGTACCGAAAAGATTTCAAGTCAGATGTGAAAAAGAGAATCGATGAAACGGCAAAATATATCCGTCCGGAAGAGGGAACCCTCCCGTTCGCCTTTATGTTCATTCCTGCAGAAGGCATCTACTACGATCTGCTCAACAGCGATGTGGGTGTTGGTGTCAATTCACGGGATCTCATTGAGTATGCTTACAAGCAGAAGAACGTGGTGATTGTCTCTCCCACGACATTTCTTGCATACCTGCAAACGGTGCTGTTCGGAAATCAGCGGGTAAAGATTCAAGAGCAAGCAAAGGACATTATCAAAAATGTATCCGAACTCGGCAAGCATCTCAAATCGTATCAGGAGTATCACAACAAGCTCGGCGATTCGCTCAATAAGGTAGTTGGGAATTATGAATCCTCGGGGAAAGCGTTTAAACAGATCGATAAGGACATTCTTCGCATTACTAGCGACTCTATCGGCATTGAGCTGGAAGTGGTGGAGCGGCCGCTGCTTGAAGGTAAAGAATAGCCGTTTTAGGCCGTATTTCTTGCATTTTTACATAGTATTGCTATACTGCCTCGCATTATGGCCACAAAAGAGTTTGCCATCATTGAGACCGGCGGGAAGCAGTATCTCGTGTCGGAAGGCGATACCCTCAAGATTGAGAAAATCAAAGGGGATCACAAGGTAGGCGACTCGATCGTATTTGATAGGGTATTGGTCGTCGATAACGGCAATGATACGACTATCGGCACACCCTATATTGCCGGTGCAAAGGTAAGCGCAGAAATTAAGAAAGTGGCGCGTGCAAAGAAGGTAGTCGTCATCAAATACAAAGCGAAAAGCAACTATTTCAAGAAACGTGGCCACCGACAGCCTTTCTTTGAGGTGATGATCACGAAGCTCGGCTAATCCGCTTCGTTGCGTGCCTGCACGGCATACGCAATGGTTTCTGGATCGGCGTATTCTAGTTCCGATCCTGTTGATAGACCCCTTCCTAGGGAAGAGAGTCTTATTCCATATTTTTGGATAAGCGGGCGCAATTTTTCAGTAAGAATGAGGCGAGTATGATCGCTTTCTTTTGTAGCGGAAAGGCCGAGGATGACTTCCTTGAGCTGTGCCGCACTCTTCTCTATATGTTCTATGAGCGGCTGTATGCGCACATATTTTTCAGGTGTCTCTGCTGCCAGAGGAATGGTGCCGCCCAGCACGAAGTAGATTCCTTGAAAACCGCTCCGTTCAACATTAGCAATATCAGAATCTTTTTCTACGATGAACAGCAGTGTTCTGTCACGCGAAGCGCTCGCACAAATACCACATTGCTTGTGGTCTTGGGTTGATTTTACATACCATCGGAAGCAGCTGGTGCATTGGCCGGTATGAGCTCCCAGTTCCTTGATCATGCTGGCAAGTTCAGTGCGAAAAGCACTTTTTTGTCCAAGAAGGTATTGCACGAAACGGTTTGCCTGGCGTGGACCGATGCCAGGAAAATGCTCAAACAGGGAAGCGAGTTTCTCTATAGGATCCATGGATTAAAACGGTGGTTCGGAGACAGTTTTTTCATAGGCATCGAAATCGGCCTTTTCTAGCGAGAGGAAGGTGGTGCGTTTTTCATCAAAATACAATTCAACTTTGCCCACCGGGCCATTGCGGTGTTTTTCAATAAGCACTTCCGCAATGTTGGGACGATCGGACGTCTCATTCATCTTGTCTTCTCGGTGGATGAACATGACGACATCAGCATCCTGTTCAATGGATCCTGAATCGCGAAGGTCTGACAGGCGCGGTCTACCGCGACGCTGCTCTACGGCGCGAGAGAGCTGCGAAAGTGCGAGTACCGGCACATCAAGTTCTCGAGCAAGATGCTTGAGCGAACGGGAGATTTCAGTAACCTGCTGGACGAGTGAATCGCTGGAACGCGCATTGGTGGGAGCCATGAGCTGTAGGTAGTCGACTACCAGAAGTCCCAATCCGTTTTCCTTCTTTAGACGGCGCGCTACGGCACGCATTTTGAGAATATCGTTACCTGGCTGATCGTCGATAAAGATGGGAGCTTGCGAAAGACGGTCATATGCGTCGCGAATCCGTGCAAAATCATCATCTCCGGAAATACGCCCAATGCGCAAATTCCATGCATTCACCTTGGCTTCTGCGGCCACCATACGGTCTACGAGCTGCTGCGCGCTCATTTCAAGCGAAAAGATGCCTACCGGTACCTGGTGCTGGACTGCGCTTTGGCGGGCAATATCGAGGGCAAGTGCGGTTTTTCCCATACTGGGACGAGCGGCAAGAATGATAAGATCTGAATTCTGCAGTCCTGCGAGTAATCCATCCAAATCGCGGAAACCGGTACGTACGCCGCGCAATTCGTCTTTATGCTGATGGAGGCGCTCCAGTCGTTCCCATGCTTCACTCAAGCTTTCTCGCAGGGGAGTGAATTTAGTCATAGTAGGCGTGGAGGTCACTTCATAGATTTTTTTCTCCGCCTTATCGAGTGTTTCCTCTATTTCTTCACCTTCGTCGAATCCTAATTCCGCCACATACTCGCCCGCATCAATAAGTTGGCGCAGCATGTACTTCTTCTGAACCTGCTGCGCGTAATGGCGTGCATTGCTTGCTGCGGCAACACCACTGACGAGTTCTCCAAGGTAGGAAACACCGCCGATTGCTTCCAGTTGTTTCT
>JAKAIP010000096.1 GCA_021825025.1 bacterium | reverse complement strand
GCACTCGTCTATCGAAGCGACATGGAAAAGCTGTTCCGGTCGGGTGCCGTAGCGACATACAACGTCATTCTTTCCCGCCTCCCTATCGAGTCGCACGGCGAGATACCCTACCCTGACTACTGGCCGCTCCTCCCGCTACGCACGCGCCTCTTCGTGCGACTGATGCGTCCCTTTAGTTTTTCGCAACTACGAAACCGCGGCGGACTCTATATCGACATCACGCATGCCGGACAATCGATTCGCGTATTCAATCTGCATCTTATCCTCGCGCAACCCGCATGGCGCCTTAAGGAATTTGAAATGGCTATGACCAAACGCGACCCAGAGCGCTCGACGATTGTCTGCGGTGACTTCAATATTCTTGAGAAACCCCACATCACTCCGCTCAACTGGCTTCTCGGAGGCGGCCTGGTCGATACGGTACGATACACACGGGAACGCACCCACCTCGAGAAGCGTTTTCTCGAGCACCAGCTCACTAATATTCTTCGCGGGAGAATCACGCACCCCCTCTCCCGTTCACAGCTCGACCATATTCTTGTCTCCCGCTCTTTTTCTATTCAAAAATCAGAAGTGCTCGACGATCGCCTCGGCTCAGACCATCATCCAATATACGTCGAAATCTCATAGCGACACTTGACCATATATAGGTATCTGCGTTATGAGTGAACACATGGGCAACCGTTTACTCATCGTCGAATCCCCGACAAAAGCACGCACTATTGGCACCTATCTCGGCAAGGAATACACCGTCCTTGCGTCGGTTGGCCATGTCCGCGACCTGCCAAAGAGTAATAAAGACGCCGTCGATATCGAGGGCGGATTCATCCCGCGATACGTCATTCCGGCAGATAAACGCGAGGTTATTGAAAAAATAGAACGTGCTGCCGCAAAAGCCGATGAGATCTATCTCGCGACCGACCCCGACCGCGAGGGCGAAGCGATTGCGTGGCACATTAAAGAAGTCGCCGGGCTGAAGAAACCTCAGCGGGTGGTCTTCCACGAAATCACCAAAGCAGCCATCGAGGAGGCGATCGCACACCCACGTGCGATCGACGAGCATTTGCGCCGCGCGCAAGAAGCGCGGCGTGTCCTCGATCGTATCGTTGGCTACGATCTCTCGGGACTTATTTGGAAGAAAGTTCGCTACGGACTTTCTGCAGGACGAGTGCAGTCACCGGCGCTCCGTATTCTCGCCGAACGCGAACGGGAAATCACTTCATTTATCCCAGTTACCTATTTCGTCCTCAATGCTCTCTTTACCTCAAAGGCGGGCGACATCGCGACAATCTGTGCCGTTGAACCACAGTCCAAGGAGGAAGCTGACCGTATCGTAGAGGCCGGCAGAAACGCTACCTGGACGATCGCAAGTGTCACTGAGAAATCGGAGGAACGAAATCCTCGCCCGCCTTTCACAACGTCCACGCTGCAACAGGCCGCTTCAACGCGACTTGGATTCGCTCCGTCCCGCGCGATGCGTGCCGCACAGAAACTCTACGAGGCGGGACACATTACGTATATGCGTACCGACTCGGTGAACCTTTCTGCTGAGGCTGTTGCGAAAATGGCAACAGTTATCGAGCACGATTTTGGAAACGAGTATCTCTCGCTGCGCACCTACAAGACGACAAGTAAAAATGCCCAGGAGGCTCACGAAGCAGTCCGCCCGACTGAGCCAGGCCGTGTCAAAGCTGGTGCGACCCCCGATGAAGAGCAGCTCTACGAACTCATCCGTACACGAACACTCGCTTCGCAAATGGCTGCCGCAAAAATTATGCGGACGAATATTGTTGCCAAGGCAGACGCCGATATTCCACTCTTCGCAGCGAATGGATCACGCGTGATGTTCCCTGGCTGGCTCGCACTCGATACGAAAGCGCGGGGCGAGGATATTGAGCTACCGAAAGTTGCTGAAGGCGATCCGCTCACTCTCCTTTCGCTCGACGCTACCGAGAAACAAACTGAACCGCCGAACCGCTACACTGAGGCCGGTCTTATTAAGGAGCTTGAGAAGCGTGGTATCGGTCGCCCTTCAACCTACGCCTCGACGATGAAAACTATCCAAGATCGCGGCTATGTCGAGAAGCTTGGGCGCGCCCTAAAGCCGACCGCAACGGGTATGGTGGTCTCCGGATGGCTTGAAGAACATTTCCCGCAATACATTAGCGACTCTTTTACCGCAGAGATGGAAGATCAACTCGACGAGATCGCACGCGGCGAGCGCGGTTATACTGAGACGCTGACGACTTTCTACGGCCCATTTGAAAAAGCCGTTCACTCGGGGGACAAGCTTCCGAAAGCCACCTCGCTCGGCGATGCTGCAAGTGAGTTCCCCTGTCCGCTGTGCGGCGGTCCTATGGAATTCAAACTCGGTCGCGGTGGTGTTTTTATGAGCTGCAAGAAGTACCCTGACTGTCTTGGCGCCCGCACAGAAGAAGGGGTCGAACTGAAGGGCGACGAACCTATCGGTCACGATCCGAAAACGGGTGCCCCTATTTTTATAAAAACTGGACGCTTCGGTCCGTATGTTGAGATGGAACTCCCTGAAGAACCGGCCGCCCTCGAGCCACCAGCACCGGAGGCACCAGAACCAGTGACAAAGAGCTCGAAAAAGAAAGTAGCGAAGAAAAAAGTGGCTGCAAAACGAAGCAAGAAACCGAAAAAAGCAGCACGTCGTGCAAGTATTCCTGCGGGCACTGACCTCACTCAAGTGACCCTCGCAGATGCGCTTAAGTGGCTCTCTCTCCCACGAGAGCTCGGACTCCATCCGACAACCGGTAAACCTATCTTCGCATCGACAGGACGCTTCGGTCCGTATGTTGGTAGCGATGGTGAATTCCGCTCGCTCAAACCAGCAGTCGGCGACCCGTACACGGTTACCTTCGATACCGCTCTCGCTCTTCTTGCTGAACCAAAGAAACCTCCCCGCGGCGTCGAAATCGCAGCGGAAATCGGCAAGCATCCAAAGACGGGGAAAATGATCGTCCTCTACAAATCAAAACAGGGTCTCTTTTTGAAAAAAGGCTTACGGCGTATCTATCTCCCCGCTACGGTGACCGCCACCTCGCTCACTCCTGACGAAGCTGCCGAGTATCTGAAATAAAAAACGACGCACCGAAGTGCGCCGTGTTGACCATCGACATCGATTCACCCCAGTGATTCGATGGGATCGAAGTCGAAAATGGTGGGAAACTCAGGATCACCCGGCCGGAGCCCTCGAGCCCGCGCATCGTCTTCTGCGACGGCGAGTTTGAAGTAAATCACCTGCGCGCGATACTGAGGATCGAGCATTTCAAGTTCGTGGCGATGCCATGCCACACGATTCTCCACGGAGATATCGGGGCCCAACGCTTCGAGTTCACGACGATGCCATGCGATCATGCCAAGGACATCTTCCGGCTCCTCGAGCCGCACCTGATGCCAACGAACGAGGTTACGCTCGCGTTTGTCATACTCTCCTACCCGACGAACGAAAGCCGTCAGTTTCCATGCCGGAGGAAGCATCTCGCATACCCACACCACACACCGCGTAAGGAACATGTTTTCTCTCCATCAATGAGTAAGAACTCGGAAATCTTACCTCAAAAACAGAAAAAGGCAATACCTGCCTCGCGCTCCTAGGCAGAATTTTCACCCGAGGCAGTGTATAGTAGTCCGTATGACCACCGCGAAAGAAATAATCGGTGCGATGTCATCACCCTCGACCGCAGATATTGCGTATGTTGAGAAGGCGTATGAACTCTCCAAGAAAGCTCACGAGGGGCAAGCTCGGTTCTCTGGCGAACCATACTTCATTCACCCGGCGGCGACCGCAAAGATACTCGCTGAGTACGGTATGGATGCGACCACCATCGCCGCTGGTCTCCTCCACGATGTCGTCGAGGATGGGAAAGCGTCACGCGAGGAAGTCGAAAAAGAGTTCGGGAAAGAACTCCTTTTCATTGTTGATGGCGTGACAAAACTCGGTACGCATAAATACCGCGGCGCCGAACGTCACGCCGAGTCCCTGCGACGACTCCTCGTCGCAACCGCAAGCGACATTCGCGTGCTCATCGTGAAGCTCGCCGATCGCTACCATAATATGCAGACCCTTGAGCACGTCCCCGCACATAAACAACGCCGTATCGCCCTCGAGACAATTGAGATCTATGCACCAATTGCCGACCGACTCGGCATGGGAAAGATGAAGCGCGACCTCGAAGATCTCGCCTTCCCTTTCATTGATCCTGATGCAGCCGTTCACACCGCCGAAATGCGGAAATTAAAAACGCAAGAAACAGAAGAGGGGCTCGCGAAAGTACGCAAAGAACTTGGGAAGGAGCTCGCGAAGCGCGGTTTGAAAACGTTCCACACCGATATCCGTATGAAAGGCCTCTGGAGCCTGCATAAGAAACTGGAACGGAAACACGATGATATCAGTCTGATTCATGATATCGCGGCTCTGCGCATCGTCGTCCCCACCATCGA
>JAKAIP010000095.1 GCA_021825025.1 bacterium | reverse complement strand
TAAAGCACGAGCAGAATACGCTCCGGCGTCTTCGCTAACGTAGACGCCAGCCACCGATAGAACCACTGCACCTGCTCCTCATGGACGAAGACCTGGCGAAAGCAGTTGTCGATGGACTTCACCAACGGATGCTCCCAGGTGTACTTGACGCGTGGATAGATGAATGCATTGCCGGTCTCGAAGATCTGGTCCTCCATGAGCGTTGGGCGAACAGACAGAGAGCGCACAATGGTGCCTTCGCCGCCCTCGGTTCTAAGTACCAGCAAGCCATCTTTGAAGGCAGTTGCGTACTTATCGACACCGGTGTAGCGCCGCGTGTACAAATATTTCTTCGCAAGCTTCTCAATGTAGGCCTCGGCCGACGCCAGGCTGAACTTCTTCATGCTGTTGGCTTTGTTCGTGCTAAAAACGCCTTCATCATTACTGCAGCCCTCCATAATCTTCCTGCGAACAAAGGCGTTGTAGTTGCTCTCGACCATGCCATAGAATGCTTTCTCGCGATGCTTGAAGAGCTCGAGCGCATCCGCCTCCATGCATCTGTTGTCCATGAAGCGATAAAGCTTGCCCTCCATGTAGAACACCTCATCGCGGACGTAGATCGAGAACGCCTCCGCCATTGCATCAACATTGCCATAAAAGGCTTTGCGCATGTAGAACGCAATCAGCTCGCGCACGTACTTACTCGTTTCGGCTTCCTCCTTGCTGCCCATTCTAGCCACGAAAACATGCAACGTGATGACGGTGTAGGCGAAGTTGGAGGCCTTGTGGTAGGCATTCTCGGCTTCTTCCTCCGACATCGTTGGCGCTTTCTTGGCTACGAGTTCCTGCCAGGCGGCAACGGATGACATCGTTGTTGCATACTTGTCTTGCATGCGAATTTTGTAGAAAGCAGCAGCGATGTAGTCGACGTATTCCTTGAAGGCCCTCTCGTCGAAGTAGCCGAGGTAGAAACCGAAGGGATCGCGAAGCGTCTGTGTGTTGTTGAAGGTTGGGAGCTTGATGGTTGCGAGTTTGATCGCGTCTGGCGAGAGGAGCCATTCTTCGCCATTGCGCACAGGCGATGGATCATCGATGTCGACGAAGACCTCACCGGTGTAGGCCGGGTGGCTAATGTCGGAGATGGCGTACTTCACTGTTCGGAGGAAGTCGTTAGTGAACACGGTGTCGTTGATGATTACGTTGACGTAGTGCAGACGGAAGACGTGGACGACGTCTTTGTGTTCGCGGCGGTCGTCGGTTGTGGTCTTTGTTTCATTGATGTGGTCGGTGCTAACTACTAGGTCGCGTTCGAAGTAGTCCTGAACGATGTGCGAGATCGCTTTCGTGATGTCTGTTCGGAGGATCCGTGTGTCGGAACGTGGGTCGCTCATTGGCAATCGCACGGTCAACGAGAGAATACGGCTTGGGTGGGTCATTTTAAGTGCTGGCCAGCGGAACATGTGGTTAATCATATATCGGCATTATATGATATCACGGAGCGGTTGACGACTGCTGTGTGGTTCCGTAGAAAAGACATCGTTCGTGGCACTCGGTGAGGAGGCGTTCGACGAGGGCTAACTTGTCGGTGTCGACGACGGGGACCTCGGTGGCTTCCTCGTTGTCGTCGAGCATGATGAAGGAAGTCGTGTCGCGGCGGCAGTAAAAAACCATGCGCTGTCTTCTGATGACGACGAATGCGCCTTCGTTGTCGTGGATGCGATCGCAGATCTGGCATGATGCGGGCTTCAGACGCTTCAGGTTGAGGATGCCGTTGGCCGATAGATCGCGATATGTGTAAGCGCCCGGCATACGCTCGTTGACGGCTGCGACAGCATTGGCGATCATCGTTGGCGTCCACGTTGCCGCGGTCGAGGGATAGGCTGTCGGTGCGGTCGGATCGTCGACGAGTTGGCTTCTCCGGGTTTCGACGATGCTGACCATGCTTTCGTGTAGTGCGAATATGGGATCATCGTTGAGGCGCGCTAGTTCGTCGTCGCTGTAGTAGCCGAGGTTGATCACTTTGGTGAACCGTTTGATGCGTGTGCTATCGATCTTGCGGCTGCCGAGGAGTCGGAACTTTCGGACGCTGGTGTACACTTTGTCGTCGAATCCTGCTTGGCCGGTCATAGCGAGCTTCGCGTTCTTCCCACATGAAAGGTGGCTAGCGAAATGGACGCCGCGAACGACTACGTGATACGACGCCTTTGTACTGTCGCTCGACGAGTAGCACAAGACAGCTAGTGTAGGCGCCATCGACCGAAAGTAGGACACAACCTTCGCGGCAATGGTGTCGAGATCGTCGGCTCGACCGTCGACTGCGGATCTCGATCTGTCGCCGCCATCGATCGCTGGTCTCGATCTGTCGATTCCGCCGTCGACTGCTGATCTCGACTCACCGGCCTTGCCGTCGATGTCGAAGTAGGCGTTTTGGGTGCCTTTGATGATTTCGTAGTGGCAGCTGAACCGTTGGTTGAGATGCCATTCTGCGAATTTGGGGAAAGTGGGGAACTGGATGTCCACGAAGGTTCCCGTGGATTGGACGCTGATGGTGATCATTTTTGGTAGCTTTCTATATGGATATAGAGGGCGCGAGTTGGGTTGTTTACTTGATGGCGTGCCAGTAGAGCCAGGCGCCGAGAAGGTCGGCATCCAGGGGACTGGGTTGAGTGATGATTTGGCCGCCGTAGGTCTGCAGAGAGCGCATGATGGGTTTGCCGCCGGATGTCTGTCCGATTTGTTGTTCGCTGAAGCCGAGGAGGCCGCGTACGACCGAGCTCAAGTTGATTGCGCCGGGCTGGCCGGGAGCGTTGCCTGGGTGCACGGCTGCATACAGGCTGACCAATGCCTCGAACGGCACGACGGCCCCGACTGGCATGTTCTGGATTCCGCGAAGGAACGCGTGTTTCGCCTTCTTGCGTGCGGTCTCGATCGCGCTGACGCCGGTGGACTCGACGATCTGGCCGGTGGTGGGATCCTTGGTCTTTGTCGTCTTCATGACGGGCGCATCGACGATTTCGCCGACAACGGCATCCTTGAAGGCCTGGGTGAGCTTAACGCCTTGCGCGACCTTCTCCAGCTTGCTCGTCTTGTCGTACTTCTTGACAATGGCGGCCCCGAAGACCTGTCCGATTTCGTTGCGCTTCATCTGCAGGGAGCGACCATAGACGTACTCCTTACCGATCTCTTGCTTATCGCGATTGCGGATAGGGCGGATGTGCAGACCGGGCATGAGGAAGTGCTTGCCTTCGATCGGGTTGGAGACGTCGGCCTCGACCTCGGCAACGAAGGCCGCGCGGATCTTCGGAAGGCTGTCGCCGAAAATCGCCGCCATATCGTCGTTCGCCTCCTGGGTGCTGATGACGTGTGTGATCTTGCCCATCACGATGTCGTGAATTGTCCGCTCAGCAGGGTTCTCGACGAACAAACCGTGAAGACCGACCTGGTCCGCCCAGACCTTGGCAGCGTAGTACTCCAGCCAAAGCGCACTCTGACCCTCGTACAACTCGAGCTGAACCGGCTGGTTGCGGAAAAGCTTGCTCGTATAGTTGAATGTTTTGGTCTTGCGCGGGTTCTTGCGGGCCGTTCCGGCCGCGGCAGAACCACGCGGATGGGCAGCTGCACTACGAGCAGCGCGAGCCGACTGACCCTCATACGCGCGGCCAGCGGACGCGCTATTGCCCGAGCGAACCGATGAGCGCGCAGAGTTAGCACCTTCAGACGAAGCCCGCGAGTTCTGGCCGACCGTAGCGAGCATGCGACCGCCAGCACCAGGACGACCAGCGCTCGGAGCAGCCATAGCTGGCGCTGCGGGCGGACTCCCAGCTCCAACAGCGTTCGCGACCTTCTCGACATTGGGAACACGGCGTGAAGAAGACATTTTTAGTTGCCGCCAACACAGACATTCAGCCAAGAAATGAGGACGTAAAAAGCGCACTTACGGCTGTCCCGCCGCTTTCAATGTTCGTAAACCCTTGGTTCCCACTGGCTTGGTGTTCATCCACATAGCAATGCTCGTAGAAACAAATGCATAAACAGACTTGAACGTGATGCCGTCATTTATGCAGTCCCCAGCGCTATTCGAGATGTTCTCGGGCAGCCCGACGTCCTCCAGAAAGCTCTTAACCTCGCTAACTGATTTCGCATCCCGTGGTATAATCTCCTCTTCGGTATCGTATTCGTACAGCGTAAGAGTAGGTGGAACGGCGTTCTCAAAGATCCGCGCAATCACACCAGAGTTCTTCTGCATAGCACTCCCTATAGTGCTACCGATGGTGAGAGCCCTCGGGTTGTCGCCCGCGATAAAAGGGAACAATGACAGAAGTCCGCTGAAGCTCTCGCCGGTTGTCCGGATGTTGCCGTCGATAGTCTTCATGTAGGACTCAACGAGATAGTAAATGCAGACGTCGTAGTCGTCGGTTAGCGATTGATACTTCCTGTCGACCTGCCTGAATTCCGCGGCCTTACGGCGGACGAGTTCTTCGTCGTCGTG
>JAKAIP010000094.1 GCA_021825025.1 bacterium | reverse complement strand
TCCGATCTGAGGTTAGGGGGTCACTACCAGTATACTCCCATCTCGTCCCGCAAGATCTTTCTTCTTCAGGGTGAGTTTATCAACTGTTTCGCTTCCATTCCCTGCATCTTTCAGGAACGTATCAATAGATTTCGGGAGGCCCATGCCACTCCAATGCATTGGGATAATAATTTTCGGTTCAAGTGAGACCGCGAGCTCATGTGCCTTAGCGGGTGAGAGCACACCTTCGTCGCCAATTGGGACAAAGAGCACGTCAATTTCTCCGATACCCTCACGCGCTTCTTTCGACAACTCGGCGTCCGCGAGCGCACCAAGGTGCACGAGCATCATATCTTCGAGCCCGACTGCATACACCGTATTGACGGCTTCAGTCTTCCCTGGCGCGAGCCCATACTGGCTTTTCGAGAGAAATCCTTGCACGACGACCCCCTGGCGCTCGTACTCCCCAGGACCCTGAATCACAAACGGCACCTTTTCTCCGTACGTAACCTCATCGGCACCGTTCATATCGGGATGATTACGCGAAATAAGCGCAATGTCCGCACCAAAACGGACCGAGGGAAGCGTCGCTCCTTTCGAAATTGGATCAAACACCACTGTCAGATCGCCGAGTGTTACTTTGAAACATTGCCCCCCGTGATGCGTGATAACCATTCCCTCTATTCTAGCATTTTTGGACAATATTTGCTACAGTCTCTCTGTTGCGTGTGCGAGAAGTAGCGAGGCGTTAACCCTGAAAGCCGCAAGGTTTCAGTACCCTCGGCGAAAATCCACACCGCTATATATATGTCTGAAGAGAATTCTGGCGTGAAAGCCGCGCCGCTCCCGACCATTCACCTTGCCGAAGGCCACCCGATGGCCGGGCTTATCGATGCTATCCCGACCCCGCCGGGCGTTGGTGATCTGGTCGAAGGAACGATTATCGCCATTAACCGTGGTCGTGTATACATCGACTTGCCGCCGTTCGGTACCGGACTCATTTACGGTCGCGAGTACCTCAACGCTGCTGACGTCCTCCGTAAGGCAAACCCAGGCGACATGATTAGCGCAAAAGTCGTTGATCCTGCTGGTCGCGAAGGGTACATCGAACTCTCGCTCAAGGAAGCTCGCCAGGCTGCTATCTGGGGCGAAGCTGAGACAGCAATTCTCGCACAGACGCCGTACTCTCTCGTTGTTGAGGAGGCAAACAAAGGAGGTCTTATCCTCTCGTGGCAGGGCATCCAGGGATTCCTCCCTGCATCCCAGCTCGCAAATGAGCACTATCCTCGCGTACCAGAGGGTGATAAGGACAAGATTCTCGGTGAGCTTATGCAGCTCGTCGGCCACCCTCTCTCGGTCCGCATCATCACTGCAGACGCAAAAGAAGGGAAACTTATCTTCTCAGAGCGCACTGATAGCGAGTCCGAAGAAAAGGCCTCCCTTATCGACAAGTACCAGGTGGGCGACGCTATCGAAGGTGAAGTCACCGGCATCGTCGACTTTGGCGTCTTCGTGAAGCTTGAACAGGGTCTTGAAGGACTCGTTCACATCAGCGAACTCGATTGGGGGCTCGTCGAGGATCCGCATGCCCTCTTTACTGTTGGCGACAAAGTACGCGTCAAGGTTATTGAAATAAAAGACGGCAAAGTTTCGCTTTCGATTAAGGCTCTCAAAGAGAATCCGTGGCACACTGCCGCTGAGCGCTACACGAAAGGGAAGGAAGTACCTGGTGTCATCATCAAGTACAACAAGCACGGTGCGCTCGCTTCGATCGAAGAAGGTGTCGCTGGCTTGGTGCACGTAAGCGAATTCGCTTCGCCACAAGAGCTTCGCGAAACACTCGAGCTCGGCAAGACCTATCCATTCACCATTACCCTCTTTGAACCGAAAGAGCAGCGCATGACGCTCACCTACAGCGGCAAGCGAGGAGCAAAATAAAAGGAGTGTCTTTTATTTTCTTCGAGCGTAGCCGGATGAAAGCTCCGCTTACGCAGGCAAGAAGAAGTAGTCAGCAAAAGAAAGCACTTACACAAACAATCCGCGGCGGCCCGAGGGCGCCGCGGATTGTTTGTGTCCTTTTGTATCCTAGCGAGTATTCGTAAACATCGTCGCCGCGTCGATCCCTTCTGTTGCAAAGACGCGAGTTGCCTCAGCTACTTTCTTTAATACCTTCTTTAGCACCACTTCTTCTGTTGGTTTAAACTTCCCTATCACCATCTTGATAACTTTTTCTTCGCCCTGCACTTTTTTTGCCTGATTCTTCTTCCCGACTGCACTGATACCGATACGAATACGTGCAAAGTCTTTTGTCTTCAGTGCTCGCATAATACTTTCAACGCCCTTATGGCCTCCCGAACCGCGACCGAACACCATCTTTACCGTACCGAGCGGTAAATCAAGGTCGTCATGAATAACGAGCAGATTTTTTGCTGCTTTGAGGCTCTTCACAAATGCCGCAACTGCTTTCCCCGAGAGATTCATCATCGTCTCAGGCAACACGAGCGTCGCCGTTTCGTCACCTATCGCACCTTTACTGAGAAGCGCATTGCTCGTCTTGTGGAAGACGAACTCGTCGAAGCTTTCCTGCTTCGCAACAAGCTCCACTGCACTTCGACCAGCGTTGTGTCGCGTCTTTTCGTATTCTTTTCCTGGATTTCCAAGACCCACAATGACGACTGTCATGCGTGCATCGTACCATACAGTGCACATCGTTGAATAAAAACTTGCACACTCACCACAGACGCGTACAATACGTGCATGCCTGACACTGGAAAGGGTCTTCTGAAGGATCTTTTCACTCTCGCGTTCCTTATTGTGGTCGTGGTCATCCCGATCCGCATCTTTGTTATTTCTCCATTCGTCGTCGATGGCGAGTCGATGCACCCCACGTTCGAAAATCTCGACTATTTAATCGTCGATGAAGCAGTCTATGATTTCAAAGCTCCTGCCCGTGGTGATGTTATCGTGTTCCGCTACCCGAAAAACCCTTCGATTTTCTATATTAAACGCGTTATCGGTCTCCCTGGAGAAACAGTCTCTATCGACCATGGCGTCGTGTCTATTACCAATGCAGTCGGCCTCACGTTCCCGCTCGATGAACCCTACATTGTAAATGAAGACGCGACGTACACTAAGAAAGTCTCTCTCGGCGCGGGCGAGTACTTCGTGATGGGTGACAATCGTCCGAATAGCTCCGATAGTCGCGTCTGGGGCGTCCTGCCACGACAAAATATTATCGGCCGCGTCGATTTGCGCATTCTCCCCGTCGGAGAATTCGGACTCTTCCCAGGCGCAGCACACTACACACTCACCACCAGCACCTCAACTGTCGTTACACCATGATACGCGAAATAGTTCCTGCTGAAGAAATTCTAAGTAAGGCGAGTGCCGTCGGACAGTATTACGGATTTATGCCACTCACCACTCTTGCGGCGAAGTCGCGCGGCAGCAGTAAAAAGAATGTCGGCTACCCTGAATCACTCGCCAACATCACTCTTGACCCTACTGCAACTGTTATTGCGAATTTCCTGAAGCAGTGCCGCCATATCGAACCAACGCCCTCGGCTCGGCAGCCGCTCTTCCTTTGGCATACCAATATCGCGCCCGGCCGACCCGCGCAGAAGAAAGCGGTGGTGCAATTCCATGCGCTTGGCACCGACCGAGCTATTGCCGATACTCTCATCATACGCGCGCTCATTGCCCTCACCCGCGATCTCTACCACGAAGAACCTGTCGTGCGCATCAACTCGATGGGCGATAAGGAAACGCGTGCACGGTATGCGCGAGAACTCGGCACGTTCTTCAAGCGACGAGCGACCGATCTCCCCGAGGAATGCTTGCTTCGCGCGAAATGCGATGCGTTTGATGCCGCCGAATTCACGATCGCGAACGAGTACACCGATGACCTCCCGGCACCAACCGATCACCTCTCTGATGCAAGTCGGAAACGGTTTGAAGACCTCCTTGAATACCTTGAGATGACTGAGACGCCTTATGAACTTGCGAAGAATCTCCTTAGCCGCGGAAATGCGTGGAATGACACCTGCTTCGAACTGACAGTCGCCGGCAAGCGAGTCGCCTGGGGCTCACGCTACAATGAGCTCACGCGACATTTCTTCCCTTCTTCGTCGCTCTCAGCTACGGGCGCTGTCCTCACCCTCGCAAGCGAAGGTTCGATTGTGAAGAAAACCACCCCAGCGCGCGTCCGCTTCTCCTTCGTACATATTGGCGACGAAGCGAAGCGCATTTCTATTCGCCTTGCCGAAGACTTCCGTAAAGCCCGCGTTCCGCTGACTCAGTACATCGGGACCGAGTCGCTTACTGAACAGCTTGGACTCGCTGAACGAGACAATAATCCCTACCTCCTTCTTATGGGCCGCAAGGAGGCGCTTGAGGGCTCCGCCATCCTCCGCAACCGCGCCACGCAAGTCGAACAGACTCTCCCGCTCGATAGTATTATTGAGCGCCTGAAGTCCGTCGCGTAACATTAGACAACTGTAACCCCCTTGTGCTAGAATCTACCTATTATG
>JAKAIP010000093.1 GCA_021825025.1 bacterium | reverse complement strand
CATCGCAGGCGGCGGCAAGATTACCAGACGACTAAAATAGACCACCATGGAATCACAATTCCCTCTCGCACCAAAGGTAGTCACACTCATCAGCAACCACACGCTGACGGCGAACTACACCGACTCGGGAGCTTCCGGCGTGGCTGAGACGAACTTCGCAAACTTCGTGGGCTTGCTCATCAAGTACACGGCAGGGACCGAAGCAAGCTGTGACATCAAGATAGAGGGCACCGTGGACAAGAGCCTCGGCGTACTCCTCGATACCGATACGCCGAACAACGCCACGCAAGCCAGCCTCTCGAGCGCGACGAACTGGTTCCAGCGCGTCGTAGAATCGACGACCGGCGGCGTCACCACGCTCACGGCCGACGTCTTCCGTCTCACGGCAACCGGCAACTACTCGGAGAACGTAACGCCGCTCAAGGGCGACGGTATCCGCGTCAGCACTCTCGCAAATACTCCTGGCGCAACGCCGGGGACAATCACCATCTACGGCGTCATAAGCTGGGTATAATATCCCTATGCACACTCCGAGCGTCGAAATCAAAAACACTGAATTGACGCTCGAGGGACTCCGGGCAGATGCCCAAGCAGCCGCAGATCACCTCTCAGAAGTTCTTCAACAGACCAAGGAAGCGGAGCAAAACCTCGAGCACGTTCGCGCCGAAGCGGCCGCTGAAAAAGAGCGGATAGCTGAGGACCGAAACAAGCTCCAGGTAGACCAGCTCGCGCTCGATGAGCGCAAGATGAACTGGGAAAAAGGCAAAGCCGCGCGGCAGAAGGAGATAGACATCCTCACCGACCAGCGCAAGGCGGCCATGCGCGACCTCCACAACATCAACGAGTGGATATTCAGCGCAAACCAGGAGTACGAGCAGAAGCAAAAAGAGCTCCACGACATCAAGAAAGAGATCGCAGAGAACGGCAAACTCGCGGAGCGAACGCTCGCGCTCCAAAACGAGATAGCCGAGCTCGAGGAAAAGAGGCATGAAGCGAACGTGGAATACAACCTCGCGCGCGATAACGCCTCGGTAGCGCTCAAAGACCTCGAGTGGAAGCAGAAGCGTGCCGAAGAAATGCGCGACCAAGCGGTGACCGCATCGCTCGAAGCGGAAAACGACCGGCAGAAAACCATTCAGGAAAAGGAGCGCATCAAGAAAGACCTCGAAATCTACATCCGACGCATCGAGGCCCATTACCAGAAAGCCTTCCCAGGCTTGCGAATGATCCTCTAGGCCTATGCTTGATCCAATCGCATTCACCACACAACTCACCTCGGCCGAACTGGCGTTCGTGCAGGGCATAGCCGACCACACCTACACGGACGGACAGCTCATCATCGGGAACGGCTCGACTGGGGGCACATCGATAGCGACACTGACGGCAGGATCGGGCGTGACCATAACCAACGGCCACGGCACGATCACCATCGCAGCCACCTCGGGTGGTGGCACTGTAACAAGCGTGTCAGTGGTATCGGCGAATGGATTCGCGGGGACCGTTGCAACCGCAACGACGACTCCGGCAATAACGCTCTCGACGACCATCACCGGCATCATCAAGGGCAATGGCACGGCGATCTCAGCTGCAACCGACGGCACAGACTATCTCTCGTCTTCAACTGGCGTGCTGCTCACAAACGTAACCACGACGGCGACGGCGAGCAAGATCGCGCAGCGTGATTCGAGCGCAAACCTGCTCGCTAACAACTTCGTGAGCGGCTACGCGACGACCGTGACGGCCGCAGGAACTACCACGCTGACCGTCGCAAGCGGACGCATACAGGTATTCACCGGAACGACCACGCAGACCGTGGTTCTTCCTGATGCAACGACTCTTGCGCTCGGATTCGAGTTCAGGATCGTCAACAATTCGACCGGACTGGTGACCGTGCAGACCAACGGGGGTGCTACGCTCTGGACGCTCGGGGCAAGCTCTGACGTCCTCCTCATAAACACCAGCATCTCGACGGCAGCGGGCACATGGGACGTGCACTACCTCGCAACCGGCATCGCCACCGGCAAAAAGCTCGCATTCGCCAACTCACTCAACTTCTCGGGCACTGACGGCAGCAGCGTCGCCTTCGGGACCGGCGGCACGGTAACGTACACCAGCAATAACCTCTCGGTATTCGCAGCCACTACCTCCGCGCAGCTCGCAGGCGTGATAAGCGACGAGACCGGCAGCGGCGCACTGGTATTCGCCACAAGCCCGACACTGGTGACGCCGACTCTCGGCGTAGCGACCGCAACCACCATCAACAAGGTGACACTGACGGCACCGGCGACTGGATCCACACTCACGATCGCAGACGGCAAGACGCTCACCGTGAATAACTCGATCACGCTCGCGGGCACCGACGCGACCACGATGACCTTCCCTGGCGCATCCGATACCATTGGAGGTCTCGGTACTGCGCAAACGTGGACTGCACAGAATAAGTTCAACAATTTTATCGATGTAAATAATGCCGTAACCGTTACGACAAATGCAGGAACAGTTCCTGTGACCTACCGACTCAACACATTCACAAATAGTTCAGCAGCCGCGATGACAATAACGATGGCTACCATAGGAGCTGTTGATGGTCAGATGGTTATAGTTCGCATTCTCGATTTCTCGGCTGTCGCCCAGACGATCACGTGGGTGAACACCGAAAACAGCACGGTGACCGCCCCGACGACGTCGAACGGGTCGACGACGCTCTTCCTCACCGTGGGCTTCATCTACAACGGCGGCACGAGCAAGTGGCGCTGCATCGCAAGCGCATAAAAAATATGGAGACAAAAGTATTTAGCAAGGAGTGGTTCGAGAAGCATCAATCTAAATTGGTGCGACTCGCTCGTTCACCACTTGGCTCTCTCGTGTTCCGCTTCAAGAAGATGGGTGTACGCGTTGAACAAAGGAATATAGTGAAAATCACGCCTAACTCTGTGCACGAAGTTATAGAAGTGAAGGACGGCGAGATAAAGTTGCACGCTCAATTCTTCAGTCGAGACGAATACGCAATAAATCTACGCTACGCACTTTTGCCGCTTTGGTGGGCAATGCACGCGTGGGACTTTTTCGCGGCCGACAACTTCTCTCTAGCGCCACAGATGTCATTTGGGTTTAGCTCGCTCACGCAAAACCCAGATGCGAGCCATATCGACATTGGCATGTGGGCATACCATGCCGGTGGTGGTGTGAGCTTTGCGAGCGTCCGTGGTGCAGCGAATTGTGACGCGGGAGGTGCTGGCGTTCAGTCATCTCCGGGAGTCGACTCGACTCATTGCCAAGTTCGAGCGGCATGGTTCAGCAACAATGGCTTCGTGATGGGGCGCACTATTCTGCAGTTTGATACCTCAAGCCTCACCAGCGCAGCCTCAATCTCATCGGCAAATATAGCGCTCTATGGAACCGCACAGACGAATGGCGACTCTGACTCGAACAGCTTCGTCACAATTGTCACTGCCACACCAGCATCTTTGACGACTACCTCGACGAGTGACTGGGCAAATGTCGCATACGGTGGCACCGAACAAATAGACACAGGCACACGCATCAACACGACCAATTGGAGCACGACTGGCTATAACACTCTTGCACTAAACGCAACGGGTCAAGGGAATATAAGCAAAACAGGCACATCGAAGTACGGCATCATATCTGGCTTCGACCAACTCAATGTCGCCAATGCATCGACTCAAACGGAGCACTCAGCAAACTGGTTTTCGTCGGCAAATGCGAGCAATAAGCCACAAATAAATGTCACCTACTCAACTGGAAATAAAAGTGGTTTCCTCGCCTTCATGTAAAACGATATGCAAATCCTCTCACTACAAAATCTGGTCTGGCTCTTCACCCTCGGTGGGTGGGCGGTGGCCGGCGTGTTCATCATCATCGGCTTCTTTGGCCAGAGCAGCAAACTGCGCCGCGAGGAGGCCGACAAGCTCGCCGACGGCCTCATCCAACGCCTCAACCAGACCGTGGAGCAGCAGAGCAGGGACATCGAACTGCTCAAGACACAGATGAACGAACAAAAAAGCCAGCTCGACCACTTCAAAGGACGCAATGCGGTGCTCGAGGAGCTCTTCAAAGGACGCGACCCGCAGATGCAGGCATTCCTGAAAGATGCTCCGACGCTCATGGAAATAGCACAGAGCAATAATCAGCTGGCAAAGGCGACAAACGAATCGGTCGGATCGCTCGCAGATGCAGTACGCGAGCTGGTAGAACGCATCGACGGAGGACACCTCGAGCTGCGCGAAGCATAACTATGGACCCAGCAACCGAAAAACTCATCGCAGACAAGATCGCTCAGGGCGTAGCTGACGCGACTGCGCCACTTAAGGCACAGGTACAGGCGCTCCAGCAGGCCCTGGAACCAATAAAACAGGACCAGGAGCGCATCTCCCAGCAATTTGGAGGTGCAAGCACGGCGGCCGTACTTGGAGGGCTCCACAGGGCTGTAACGACGCCAGGAGCGCAGCTGACGCAGCCTCTCGACCCGGTATCGATACAGCTCATAAAAGGGGTGGTGACCTATACCTGCC
>JAKAIP010000092.1 GCA_021825025.1 bacterium | reverse complement strand
TTGAAGATGGTATCTACAAAGCCGCTCGCGGCATCACGAGTCTCGAGGAAGTGCTGCGCGCTGTCACCGAATAACTATGAAATTCCGCGTCACCATACGAAAAGAAGGAATGCCCGACCAAGTACGAACCATCGAGGCGCCCACACGTTTTGCTGTCTACGACCAAGTTCAAAAAGAAGAGGGCTCGGTCATTAATCTCGTCGAGGAAGGGAAGGGGTTCCAGATTCCAGCATGGCTCAATATCTCTTTCGGCACGGGTATTAAGCACACTGAAGTAAGTCGGGTGGCTCGCAATCTTTCAGCCATGCTTCGGGCTGGCCTCTCCCTCTCACGTTCGCTCTCGGTGATCGAGCGACAGTCTGAGAACAAACACTTGAAAGCCATTATGGTCAGTCTTTCTGATGCTGTAAAACGAGGATCCTCGTTCCACGATGCGCTTGCTGCACATCCAAAAGTATTCTCCGAGTTGTTTATCTCAATGACGAAAGCCGGGGAAGAGTCGGGGGCCTTGGCAGACTCGCTCCTCTCCGTGGCGCTCCAAATGGAACGTTCTGATGAACTGACCCGGAAAATTCGCGGGGCGATGATCTATCCGTCGATCGTCATCTCTGCTGTCATTATGGTGGGTATCTTGATGCTGATATTCGTCGTCCCAACTCTTACCAGTACCTTCAGCCAGCTTGGTGTGAAAGTCCCCCTCGCAACACAAATCGTCGTCGCACTCTCAAACTTCTTGGTTTCAAATATCGTCCTTGTGCTTATTGGAATGGTCGTGTTGGTAGTTGGCGGTGTCGCTTTTGTTCGTTCACGACGAGGCGGGGCTATTATCCTTCTTGGATCTCTCTACCTCCCAGTGATAAACGAGCTGGTGCGCGAGACGTATGCGGCGCGTGCAGCGCGCACACTCTCATCGCTCCTCGCTTCAAGCGTTCCTGTACTTGAAGCTCTCTCGATTACCAAAGAAGTGGTGGGGGCAGTACCTTTTGCCCGTGTGATCGAAGAAGCGGAGACCCATGTCCGCAAAGGGGAACTCTTGTCGCTCGCCTTTGCCACTCACACCAAGCTCTATCCCATACTGATGAGCGATATGCTCGCTGTCGGCGAGGAAACCGGCAACGTGACCGATATGCTGAAACAGGTTGCTGAGTTCTATGAAGCCGATGTTGCTGAGAAAACAAAAGATCTTTCAACCATTATCGAACCGCTGCTGATGCTTGTCATCGGCGCAGGCGTCGGTGTCTTTGCTGTGTCGATGATTGCTCCTATTTATTCGCTCTCATCAGCTTTCTAATGTCTCGCTCGACGCGCGGATTCGGCCTGATCGATGTTATCGTCGGAACAGCCCTCATGCTTGTTCTATTCATGGCACTCTTTGGCGTCCTGCGAGCATCCCTCACTCTCTCAACCCTCGCGAAAGCGAAAGCGGCTGCTACCGAACTCGCAAGTTCTCAGATGGAGTATCTCCACGGCCTTTCCTACGACGCAATCGGTACCGTTGGAGGTATTCCTGCTGGGACCGTGGCACAGAATGCCACCTCCACTATCGATGGGATTTCCTATGGTATTCGCACATACATTGTCTACGCAGATGACCCTGCTGATGGCGTTGGGATAAATGACACCAATGGTATTACTACCGATTATAAAATGGGGAAGGTGACCGTCTCCTACTCTATCTATGGCCTCACCAAATCCGTTGTCCTTGCCTCAAACTTTGTGCCACCCGGTATCGAAGCCGCCACTAACGGAGGAACTCTCTCTATTCACGTCGTCGATGCAACCGGCGCCGGTATGAGCGGTGCTACCGTCCATATCGTCAATACCGCTCTCACGCCCTCGGTCGACTTCACCACCTTCAGTAACGCCACCGGGTTTTCAGTCATCGATGGTGCCGCCACCTCATCGCAATATCAGGTATTTGTGTCTCGCTCGGGATATTCAAGCGCCCAAACGTATGCGCGTGTGAGTCCGAACGTTAATCCAAATCCTGGCTATTTAACGATTGCGAAAAACCAAACAACCGGCGCAACCTTCGCCATCGACAAGCTCGCCACTCTGACCCTCGCGAGTTTCTCTCCGGCAGTCACGACGATGTTTACCGACGCCTTCGCGAGTAGTGCCAATCTTGCAAGCATGAATCAGACGCAAGTGAGTGGTGGCACTCTGACCCTCGCGAGCCAGCCTGCTCCTATCGGCTACGCGCTCTCTGGATCAGCTCGGTCCATTTCGATTTCTCCAAGCGGCCTTGATGGGTGGGGAATACTGGACGCTTCACTCACAACTCCTCCCGGTACCACTGCTGTAGTGCGTGTCGATGATGGTGCCGGCACCCCCATTCCCGATGCCGTTCTTCCGGGGAATAGCACAGGCTTCTCGACGTTCCCTGTGTCATTGACCGGCCTTGCGACGTCAAGCTATCCGCAGCTCTCGCTTGAAGCCCTCCTCTCGACCAACGCCACCACGACCGCCCCGACAATCTCGTCGTGGTCACTCTCGCACACTGAAGGTCCGCTCCCGCTCCCGAACATCGCTTTTACACTCACTGGCGCGAAAACAATTGGTACTGACGCCAATAACGCCCCTCTCTACAAAACCATTGTGAGCGACACCACCGGTGCCGCCGCTACAAAAACGGAAACACTCGAATGGGATGTCTACACGCCGTCGTTTGGTTCTTCGCCTCTTATCGAAAGCTGTACGGCCGCCCCGTATCAACTTATGCCGGGCACCGCCACGACCACCGCTCTCATCTTCGGAACCCCCACAACCAACACTCTCCCGGTCGTGGTCACCACTACGGCTGGCGATACTATTCCGAATGCAAAAGTAGTCCTCACGACAGGCGGGTATGCAGCGACCGTACCAACCTCCTCGTGTGGATTTGCGTACTTCAGCGGACTCGCAAGTAGCACGTATGCTCTGACGGTATCGGCACCCGGACATGCAACAACGACAGTTGCAAACGTTAGCGTTACGGGGCATGCCGCCGCCACAACCGTCATACTGCCATGAGACCTGCCGCTATCACTCAGTCGTATCTATACAGAGAAGGGAAGCTTCGCGGGTTTACTCTTATCGAAACGCTCGTAGTTATCGCCGTTACTGCCCTTATCTCGGTGACGCTCGGAGTATTACTTACGTATTTTTATAAAACAAATTCGTACACACTTGAGCAATCAATAGCTATTACCCAGGCACGCCGAGGCATCGAAGACGCGATGTTTCATTTACGTGAAGCTTCCTACGGTAGCGACGGATCCTATCCAATCGCAAATGCAGCAACTTCATCCATCACGTTCTTTGCGAAAATGTCATCCACAGGACCTTTCGTCGAGGAAGTAACGTATGATCTTGAAAATGGCACGCTGTACCGAACAGTTGTTGAACCCACCAATAACCCCCCATCCTATGTTGGTGGGAGTAGCGCGACCACGAGCATCGCAACTTCGATCGTGAACGCTTCTACCACACCCGTCTTTCGCTACTTCGATGCTACCGGTACCGAGCTCGCTCCTCCGGTGAATGTCTCAAAAATTGCTTCAGTACTGACCACAGTCGTGGTCGACGTGAATACCAATCGGGCTCCTTTTTCTCTGACTCTCTCAGGCGCTGCGACGCTCAGAAATCTTAAAACCCAACTATGAACCACTCTCTTCTTCCGCTATCGTCTTCGTCAAAAAAGTTTCGTGGTTCAATCATGCTTCTTGTCATTATCTTTGGCGGTATCTTCTTCACTCTCTTGATCGCCTTGTCAGGGTTTGTGCTGAGCGAAAATCATGCCCAAGACGTCACCCAACAGCATGCCGTAGCCTTTAACATTGCTGAGGCGGGTCTCGACCATTATCGATGGTATCTCTCGCACTTTCCAGGAGATATCACTGATGGTACGGGGCATCCCGGCCCGTATACCAGCACCTACATCGACCCCGAGGGAAGTGCACTTGGTACCTACTCACTCTCCATTGTCGGCAATAGTGCCTGCGGAGTGATCCAGTCAATTGACGTCACGAGTGTTGGAACACCGAGCGCCGCACCAACCATATCATCCACACTCTGGGCGCGATACGCTCAACCTTCGGTCGCCCGCTACTCAATGATTGTGAACGCGAGCACGTGGTTTGACGGTACGATCTTCCACGGACCGATGCACAGCAACGGCGGATTGCGCATGGACTCGACGCAAAACAACGCTCCGGTCACCTCTTCGCTCTCCTCGTGGTCGTGTGATCCCTCTTTTGGCTGTTCCCCCACCAAGACCGTCCCCGGCATCTTTGGTACCGGTGCGAATCAAAATCTCTGGAATTTCCCAACACCGCAGACTGACTTCACGGCTATTGCTACAAGTTTCTCCTCGTTAAAAACGATTGCACAGACCTCTGGGCTGTATTTCCCGCGCATATCAACAACGCAAAAACCCTATCTTGGCTACCACCTCCTATTCAACGGAGATGGCACCGTCACCGTTAAAAAAGTAACTGCCGTCAATACCAGTCTTATGTCTCTTCCCGTTGATGGCTCAACTGGCTTTAGTTCGAGATC
>JAKAIP010000091.1 GCA_021825025.1 bacterium | reverse complement strand
CGGAAGCCAGCGGGGAAAAACCGTTCCGCTGGTTTTGCCGATCACCGCGTAACCCTTTCGACGCAAGACTTGAACGAACTGAAGGATCTCATCCGGGTCACGCTCATCAGGCACGCGGCCGTCGATCGCAACCACGAGAACTTTCATCTGCTGCTCGGCAGCGGTTCGATCGATCAGTTGCACGACTTCGAGTAGTGACGCCGAAAAGTCGCCCTGGTCTCCCAGGACGACTTCGATGTGAGGCAGGCCGTTGTATGTTAGAGTGTCAAGCGCCGAGTAAAACAACGACCGGATGATCATTCGGCAACCGCGGAGAACTTGTGCTGCGCGAAAGACTTTCCGCCTTCGGTCTTCGGAACGGTGTACGACAGATCGTCGATGAAAGACTTGCCGGCGAAGTCGGCGACAGGAAGCCTATCCTTGACGACCTTGAGGCCGAGCGCGTTGACCAGCTGCACCAGCATGGTGACGTCGCCGTCTTTCATCCAGTCCTCGTAGTCATCGCCGAAGCGATAGCTCAGGAAGATGGTGTTCTTCCGGCCGGCGGGAGACTTGCCGCTGTCGGGATCGTTCGGGCCTTCGATCACGGTGGTCTTGACGACCAGGGTGAGCTTGCTGTCGGTTGCCTGCTTGCTGGTATCCCATTCCGCGCTGGTTACGTTCAGCTCATACTCTCCAGCGACGAGATCCTTCGAGACGAACTTGCCAGTGTTCTTGCTTGCGCCGGGGATGGTGATGTTCATGTTAGCCATTTGATTCTCCTAAAAGTGATGTGAGGTGTTTGTTGCTTGCTGTTGGTGGATGTTAGGTGATGATGTTGGATTTCGGCTGGGCCTCCTCGGGGTATTTTATTTCGTTCCACAATCCTTTTCCTTCAAGCGCGTCCATGAAGCCCGCGCCGCAACTGGGACACAACTCGGCGGTCGATTCGGCGATGCCGTTGATCGCGGCAAAACGGATGTAGACGAAGCTGACGGCGTTCAGTTCCATTTTGCTTCCACAGGAGTTACACCTGTGCTTGATTGTTTCAACTCTCACAGATTTGATCCTCCACTTGCCCGCCCAGCTCGTGCTGGCGGCGATCTTTCTCGAAGCCCATCGGAAGCGCGTTGGGTTTCATCTTCGTGCGGCAGAACGTGGCGTACTCGCATAGCTTGCCGTAGCTCACGCAGTAGAACGTGTTCCGGGGGAACAATCCGTCCTCATCGAAACCGTTTCGGTATGCGGCGACCTTCTGCGAAATCTCCGAGAAGATTTGCTGCAAGCCAAGCAGGAACGCGCGGATCTCATGCCCGTTTCGGGTTATCGGAGCAGTGCGGAAGCAATCGATATTTGACTCGCTCGTCGCGTTCCTGTGCCAGTACAAGCAGTCTCCAATCATTCCAGAAACTGTGACGCCGAGCTTCTTCTGCGCCAGCCAGATATAACCTGTGGCTTGGTCGCCATACGTCAACGCGTCGCGAGTTATGTCCTTGCTACTGCTCGACGTTTTGTGATCCACCACATAAACGTTTCCGTTTGCTTTGTCGCGAACGAGCAAGTCCATTCTGCCAGTAAAGTAAAACCCTGGCAAGCCGGGCAGCTCCTCGCGAAAGTCTTCTTCAACGCCAAGGATCTCATATCGATCAAGATCCAGCATGCCTTGTGTCATGGCCCAATGGGATATCAGGATCGGAAGTCGATACAGCGCGATGCGGAAGTCCGCGTCGTGTTCGAAGAGCGATTGAACTTTCTTGATTTCACTAAGCGCTTTGGCTTTCGCCCTGGCCACGCTCTTGGTTTTGTAGAACGTAGCCAAGCCTTCGTGAAGCGCCGTGCCGTAGAGCAGCGGCGGGGAGATGTACTTCGGCGCGGGGCGGATCACATATTTGATGAAGAACTTTCGCTGGCAACACTGGTACAAATTTGCGAAGTGAACGCCGCTGCTTGATGCGCTGCTAAGCGGAATCGTTTTCGGTGCGCGTGGCATTGCTTCTCTCCAAGTAGTCAAGGAACACCGCGTTGCACATCATGTGGGTGATGTGCGGTATTCCGCTTTCCGGATCGAGTGACTCTCCGCTCTTCCACGCCGCGTAATGACGTAGCATGGCAGCAGAGTACCTGTTTTTCGCGTCGGAAACCGCTTTCCAACCGTCCCTTGAGTACTTCCGACACCCAAATGTCAGCACTTCTCCGAGATGTTGAAGTGTTTCGGCTGGTATGAGATCCATCATATTTTTTCCAGCATCCAACTTTGCTCCGGGAGCATGCTGATCTTCGTCCGGTGGACCGAAGGAATCGTCAACCGGAATCGGTTCCGGTCGCTCAAGTAGGCGCTGGGCCATCGCTCGCACCTCGGGGTCATGATTCAACACTTTTCCGTCCGGGTCATGCACCGAGTAATAGCTCTGGCACGAAGCATATATCGGGCAATCGTTGCATAAAATGTTCAAACAGCTTCCCTCATCAGCGATTTTTCGAAGCATTTCCTTTCGTTCCATGTTATGCCTCGAACTTCGGCCCAGCTTTCCGCTCGGCCTTTTCAGCGATCACGCTGTTGATTAGCTTCAACGCGGCAGCAAGAGCTTTCGCGTTTTGCTTGTTCGAATTGTAGCGCTCGCGGATCTCGGCCAGCTCGGGCTTCTTCATGCCGGCGGCTTTCGCTCGCTCGATCAACGCTGCCAGCTGCTCATCATCATCAACGGGTTCAGTCGTGCCGGGCACTGCCGCAACGCCATCCATATCTTCGTCAGCTACAACCAGCGCGAAGCCAGCTTTCAGCGCGTAACGCTGGCCATACGATGACAGCACGGCAAGCTTCTGAACTTCGTTCATCCGGTCGGTTCCCTTCATCGGTGGCACATCGAAGGAGTTCGTGCGCTCGAAACCATATCCGGTGATGTGGCAGTACACCCGCTTCCAACCTTCGGGCTTTTCCAGCATCTCCTCGCTGAAGCGATAGGAGAAACCATGCTCGCTGACGACGGGATCGATCAGCATTTGCATGACTTCCAGTGGGCAGTACTTGTAGCCGTAGCCGTTCTTCGACCTGGGCATGACCGGCAGATCGGCACGAAGCGCGGCGAAGTGCTGATCGAAATTCTTCATCGCTTGGCGCTGCTCTTGCTCGTCGCGCAGCTTGATGAAGCGCTCCAGGGTTTCAATGTTTCCCTTCTCCATTACCATGGCCAGCAGTTGGTTTTCCTGGCTGAGCGGTTCCGCAGGTGGCGCGATATTTCGCTTCGCCACAGATTTGGTTTCCTCTTGCATTATTCCTCCAGTTTTGTGAGCAACGCACGGGCCTCGAGCGTTGCAGGCAGAGCTTCAACCCACAGTTTAATGTCTTCCAGGATGGGCCATGGCTCGAAGTGCGGGTTGAACGGGTTATAGATGAACAAGTTGTTGCCCATCGTGCCGTCGGCGCGAAGGGCTTGCATGAAAGTTTTCGTTTTGACGTGAGCGTACTTCTCGTAGTAGTTTGCCACGATTGCGAAGCTTTCCGACGGGTAGTTGTGCCCGTCGTGTTGCGACCAGATCTTGATAAACGTCCCGACCGGAAACTCGAAGTTCATCTTCCGATGCGAATCAAGATCCAGCTTCTCCCAACGCGCTGCTTCCGGGGCAACAAGCTTCAACATCTCCGCAACAATCGGCTTGTTGCAGTCCAGCGTTGAGCAATCGAAAAGAAGCTGCAATTTTTCTGTTGACGACAACCCGCAGCTTGCTGCGGCTCGGAAGTTTCTGGCCGTCGCTTCCGTGATACGCAAAATAGCCGGGAGGGCAGAAAGTAAAACGCTCGACATTTTTTCTCCATTCAAAAGTGATGAGCCACGTCATGTCGTTGCCGGCTCGCTGGCGTTCGATGTTGTACGACGCAATTCCGAACACGGTGCGGCATTTTTCTTTGATATGCTTCTCGATCAGCAGCTTGTTTTTCGCTTGATCGTGCGGGCCAAGGGAGAAGAAACTTTTCATTCGATAGCCGATGCTTTCCGGCCGCATTCCGTCGCCCATTCGTTCAAACTCGCAGATGGTGATCATTTTGCTTTCCTTTCAACTTACGAAACGTGGGGTAGAGCAAGATTGCGGCCCAGACAAACGAACCAAACAACGTTGCCAAGCAAAGCAACGACGATATCATGTTGTTTGTCATTATGTTTCTCTCCTTGTTCGTAAGAGGTAATCCCGCGAAACTTCTGGCACGATACGGAACTTCGAACCAACCGGTTCAAGATCATATCCGTGAAAAAAGCTTCGTTCGAAAGCTTGGCAATCATCCAACGGCCAGCCAGAAAGTTGTGATACCTCCTGGCTACCGGTCACATATTTCGCTGTAACCGGCCAAGCATACCGCAAATAACGACGGAGCGTTATATTCCCGGTGGGAGTTCGTCGCGGCTCGACGGGTGGTTCGACTTCCAACGCAGCCACAGCTCGAGCAATAACGTCCCCAGGCACAGTGGGCCGAACAAAATCAACAGGATCAACAGGATTGTTTCTTGGGCACTCATCTTCTTCCTCCTTTTTGGAAAGTGAATCAGCAGCGCTGGCGATCATCGTCAG
>JAKAIP010000090.1 GCA_021825025.1 bacterium | reverse complement strand
ACAGTCTTCATGTAGGACTCAACGAGATAGTAAATGCAGACGTCGTAGTCGTCGGTTAGCGATTGATACTTCCTGTCGACCTGCCTGAATTCCGCGGCCTTACGGCGGACGAGTTCTTCGTCGTCGTGAAATTCGCGGAACCTGTCCTTCACCGACTGCTTCACCTTTGGAAACAAGGACATCACTCTGTCGTTATCCCTGTTAGCTGTCGCGACTTTGATACGGCTCATTTTCGCAAACGACCGGTATAGATGATATACCATCCGTCGGCGACACCGTGCTATCATGGCATGCTAGTCAGAACGGCCCATTTCACGTGTTCGTAAAAAGCGGTATAGCAAAACATATCGGGATCTGCGTAATCTGTTTGTGCATACCGACCAATCGCACGAGTATGTGGACGGATTGGCCTATGGGTGGCGTATCCGCATAACGAGGGATTCTCAACAAGTTTGCGGTACAAGCGCATCATGCACGTGGAACGCTCAAGATGGCGTTCGGTGGGAATCTGAGTGAATGCGTAGTGATCAAGATCGGCCTCATGAAAGAGCAGACATACGTCATCAGGCGACAGCTCAACCCTCGGCAATTCACCACTAAAGATATCGATAGGTCGTACAACGCTCACCTCGTCGTAATCAACGTTCAGATCGAACGACTTCGGAATAGTGATCGCATCATCACAGATCTCGCCGTCAATCAGCAGTCTGTCGCCACCGTCACGAACGGAAAAGCCAACCTTAGTCATCGCAGTGAAAGCAGAATCGCGCTGCTGCCTCGAGGTGCGATCAATGTATTCTTCGATAGCCGACAGAACGCTACGGCCGATGTCGATGGGTGTATCGTAGCGTGTGTTGAGCGACTGTAGGAAAGCACGACTGGTGCCTTTCTCATGAAAACGAGCGTGTTGGACCATCTCGAGAACAAGGTTAGTCGTCGGCGCAACACTGTATTTGCCAAATGCGGAAATAGCGAAGTCCACGGTTGGCTGCTGGCAATCTCCGACGAACTGCTGGACCGCATTGCGAAGTCCACTGTTCACAATGGAATACTCAATCGCTAAAATCATGCTTTCAAGTAGGCCACCCGATGGCGTTGCGAAGTTCGCGGGATGCCAGCTTTCGGGCCTCTCAGTGGACGCGAGGGCTTCATCGATGTTGACGGCCTCGCCCCTCTTGAAGAATGCATACAGGAAACGAGAGATGCGTTCTCCAGTGGTCGTGATGGATATCGATACGTCGGCGCCATCGGTCTCCAAATAACGCTTCTGACCGTCTTCGCGCACAGTACACGCGACCTTCACAAGACGACTCTTAGCGATCGTCGCGTAGACGCGATTCATCGCGTCCGAGCGCTGTCCTTCGGGCCGCGCGTAGACGCGATGAATCGCGTCCGAGTCGTCCTTTGCCGAGATATTGAGACGGCCGTGCTGACCATCCGGATAACTGAAAACGTTCATGCCAAGCGAAAGCGGACGTTTGACTTTCTCGCGGATAGAAGCAACGGGGATGCCACCGTAGATGGCGACGATGATGGCCTTGAGGAGTTCGCCTGACGGCGTCGGCGATACCGACTTGAGGTCGAGAAGTCGGTTAAGCTTGCTGTTCTTGAACAGTTTGCTGGCCAGGTCGGCTGGATCGGTGAATTCCGGCGGCCAGCCGAGCGTGTATTGGCCAGCCTTGATTTGGCCGTCGCGATAGAAGCGGAGTAGGCGATCGCGGACGTCGAAAACGTTGTCGCCGTCGAGGGTGAGCATCTCGATAACGAAGTCGTGCTCCGTGCAGAAGACGATTTGTTCATTCAGAAAGCCGTCGTAGACCACAATAGATGACAGTTGGTCGGGATGTCTACCTTCCTTCTGGCGTCGCTGGATCTCAGCTGCCTGCAACCGCCGCTTACGACTAACGTACCTGGTATGGCCAACGAAGTTGCGAAACCATCGGTTATCGGGATACGGGACGACACCCGCATCAATCGTTCGACCATCCTCGTCAACCAGATTCTTGCGCTCGTACATCTTAAACGTCCTCGGCATGTACTCAGTAAGATAAAAATCAGCCGACAACGAACTCTTCACATAGAACACCTCACACTCGGTCTTGCCGGTGGCGAAGACGGAAAGCGGATCGCGCACGCAGGCGACGACGAACGATGTCTCCGTGTGGTTGCTGGTGATATCGCCCTTCAGCAGATTGCCAAGGTTGAAGCCAGCAAGTGCATAAATCAACATGCACGCTTTCTTGTTGTACGATGGCCTTGGGTCGTCGATTGGTAGACTGAATACCTGGTGTCTGTCGGCAGCATAGATTGTGCGGTTATAGCGGAAGATGCAAAAGTAGTTGCCGCGAACGCGATTTGTGAAGGATTCAACATTGTTTGCGTATGCGCTCATTCGGGCTCTGCACAGATTGCATTGTTGCTGTTCGCTGTAGTCGGAGCACGATGCGTCTTCGGAGTGATCGGGATCGAAAGGGATTGAGTAGTCGTGTGCTTTGACGTCGCTATCGCTAACTTTTGTATGTTCTTCATGGTTGCTGATCGCGTATATCCCGTGTTCGCCGAAGTGGCAACGGATGAAAAAGGCCGGCTGGTCGACGTAGCCCACGAAGACGTATTGTGCTTCGTAGATGTTGAGGACACGTTCGCGCTCGGTGGATACCCTGCCTTCGCGATCGGTGGCGTAGCGGCCTTCAGCGACTGATGCGGATGCCTTGGTCAATCGTATCAGCATGCCATTGACGGTGTGCAGAGTCTTGGCGGTCTCGTCCGGAATCGTCTTTGGTTTGTATAGCGTCCGCGTCAAGTCCGTCATTGCGTCATCTTTCACTTGGATTCGGAAAAGCTCAGGGGCATCAGAGTCCACTTTGGCATACGGATGTAGCGTGATCATGCTAGACGCAGCCTTCAACAAAAGCGGTCTATCCAAACACATAAAGTTCAAAACCGACAACGCCGGAGCATCACTGGAAGATTTCTTTGCTGCTATCATTTTAGTCATCCCATGCGCACTCAGACACGATGGCATGTGCCGATGGCAGCCACTAGCGTGATCGACATCCGCGTCGACCGACGATCTCGATCGGTGGTTGACGTTTCCGATATCCAAAATCGACGGTGAAGTCGACGTTTCGGTCGACGTCCGGTCGACGTCCGGTCGACGTCTGGTCGACGTTTCGGTCGACGTTTCGGTCGACGTTTCGGTCGACGTTTCGGTCGACGTTTCGGTCGACGGTCGCAACTAAAATGACAGCAATCGAGATCATCACAAGTCGCCCATGGGGGCTGCTGATAGAGGGCGATCCAAAAGCCTTGTACGCGAGCTTGGCCAGACACGTCATCCTCGTGGCCAAAGACGGCTTCGATCCGTCGGCTAAAAGCGTGCTCAGCCTAGACGTTTCCGACGCCTACAACGAGACAACACATTTCGTACTCCTATGTGATCTGCTCGGCCATCATGGAGCACGCAGTCGGGATGGCGCGCGCAGCCGAGATGGACAAAAAGAATTCTGTCCGGTCAAAATCATCATCATTGAGGTAGAAAGCATGCTAACATGGGAAGCCGAATGCTGCCTGCTCATGTATTCATATCTTCTACGAACCGGGTCAACATTACCCAGGCTATACGTACTCATGCTCGGCGAAGTAAAAGCCATCAGCGAACTCGTATGCCGTCTCCTACAGATACCACTGATGCCATCATTGACGACCGCCAAAGACAACGTCCGCGACTACTTCGTTGGCCCACAAGACTACTTTGATATCACAAAGCGTTCTAAACGACAGCTTATCCTAGACACATCCGGCGCGAACAAAGATGTGATCCAGATGGTCACGAACGACATCCTCTCGTCACCAAAAGACAGTGGACGCACCATCGAAGTCTTCAGCAGGCTCATCGATCTCGTGAACAGCCTGCCTACCGCGGACGACGGCATACTAGTCTGCCTAGACGCAGCCATCCGCGTAGGCGTATCCTCGCTCTACGCCGGCAACAGACGTGTCCGCAAATCGGTTGCCATGGCATACCTGGCGAACGCGATAGATGTTATCAAACGGCGTCTTCCGGGTGTTAGAGTCGTCATTCTGCGATCCGAAGTGCAACCAGCCGACGACTCTATTGACATCTGGAGGGAATCGGTATATCGCGACTTCGCGTCCGACATCGTCTTCTTCGGCAAACACCTTGTCAGCTTACGCCTGCTCTACGCCAACTACGCGCCATCCGACGTCAACATTCGCTCACGCATATCCCAGGCAGAAGGAATGATTGAACGCCTACGCTTTGGGGATTCCCAACGCGGCCTAATGACAGCCGCGCGCATGCATCCGATGATCGCTAAGATCGTGTTCCTGTGGCTCGAAGACGACGACAAAAGCCGACGACCGGCGTTCCCAATATTACTCTTTGCGGCAGCGATACAGGCATTCGACAAGACTACGCGCGAAGTGAAGGAGCACGGTTTGAAAGAAATCGACGACGACTTCGCTGGCAACTGTCGACTTGGTGAAGTGATGTCAAAGGCAACGTTGGCGATCTCCAAATGG